>DATFYA010000111.1 GCA_035315345.1 Candidatus Methylomirabilota bacterium | reverse complement strand
GCCGCTGCCGAGCATCGCGTCGGTCGCGAGGCGATTGGCCTGCGTGTACTGGCCGTCCTTGGTGCGGCCGCCCAGGTACTGCAGCAGCTTCCAGGCCCACTCCCGGTTCTTCGTCGCGCTGGTGAGGATGTAGAGCATCGTGTAGCCGATGGTCTTGCCGTCGCCCGGGTGCCCGACCACGCGCCCCTTGCCGGCGATGGGCGAGTTGGCCGCGTCGTTCACGAGGCTCACGTAATAGTGGTGGAGCGTGCCGAGGTAGACGTGCTGGCCGGCGTTGAACGCCTTCACGGCCGGGATGAAGCGGAGGTTGAGCGAGTTGGGATCCGCCAGCTCCTCCTTGAACGTGTTCTGCCACCACTTGAGCGTCTCGCGCGCCACGGAGCCGGCCCCGAGCTGCGGCGCGAGCTGCTTGTCGAAGATCACGCCGCCGCGGTTGTGCGTCATGCTGAACCAGGTCGCCGGGAGCTGCTCGAAGCCCGCGCCCGCCACCCAGAGGATCGGATACTTGCAGACCCCGTCCTTCTTGGCCTTGCGGCACTGCTCGAGCAGCTCTGGGTAGCTCTTGAAGGGCTTGCCCTTGAACCCGGCTCGGGCGAGCAGCTCGTCGTTGTAGATGAAGACCCACACCGTGGAGAAGTACGGGAGCCCCCACGTCTTGCCGTCGCGCTGGGCGATGGCCTTCGTGAATGGGGTGAAGTCCTTCACGTACTGATCGACGCCGGGCAGCCCGTCGATGGGCGTGGCGATGCCCTGGTCGATGTAGCTCGCGAGGTACTGCATGGGCGACTGCGAGACGTCGACGGTGTCGCCCGCCGCGTACATGGCGGTGAGCTTCGCCACCTGCGGCTCGACGTTGGGCTCGATGATCTGGTTGATCTTGACCGACCAGTCCTGCTCGAACTGCCTGGCGATCTGCTCGTAGATCTTGCCGTACTGCCAGACCACGAAGGTGACCTGCGACGGCGTGCCGGCCGGCCGCTCCGCCCAGGGCCCGGTCTGCGCGCCGAGCGCACCCGGCATCATCGAAAGTCCCGCGGCCGCGGCAGACGTGCGAAGGAGCTGGCGGCGATCAAGCTGGGCGGGCGAGAACGGCGATCTGGCCATGGCTGCCTCCCGGGAAGGAGGGTTCACTCCGGAGCGACGTGCGGCGGGCCGGATCCTCGTGCGTCACCGCTCGGGCCCCGCCTGCACGCGGCGCGTGCAGGATAGGCGAAGCGCCGCGCGCCACGCAAGCGCCGAGCCCGGCGCCGGCGGGGACCAGGCCGGCGGCTGCCCGAAGGCGCCTTGACTCTCCCCGGCCCTGAGAGTAGACAAGGGGGACTTCCTGGCGCGCTCCGGCAGACGGCGGAAACGGTCGATGCTTCAACGTTCTTCACGAAATGGAGGTCGGTATGTCATTGAGAATCAACAGCGAGGCTCCCAACTTCACCGCGGACACCACGCAAGGCCGGATCAACTTCCACGAGTGGATCGGAGACGGCTGGGCCATCCTGTTCTCGCATCCGAAGAACTTCACCCCCGTCTGCACGACCGAGCTCGGCTACATGGCGGGGCTGAAACCCGACTTCGAGAAGCGGAACTGCAAGATCATCGGGATCAGCGTGGATTCGGTTCCCGATCACGAGAAGTGGTCGAAGGACATCGAGGAAACGCAGGGCCACGCGGTGAGCTACCCCTTGATCGGCGACCCCGAGCTCAAGGTGGCGAAGGCGTATGACATGCTGCCGGAGGACGCGGGCAACAAAGCCCAGGGCCGGACCGCGGCCGACAACGCGACCGTGCGCTCCGTCTTCGTCATCGGGCCGGACAAGAAGGTCAAGGCGATGCTGACCTATCCCATGAGCACCGGCCGCAACTTCGACGAGGTCCTGCGCCTCCTGGACTCCTGCCAGCTCACCGCGAAACACAAGGTGGCCACCCCGGTGAACTGGAAGCAGGGTGGGGACGTCATCATCTCGCCGGCGGTCTCGGACGACGACGCGAAGAAGGCCTACCCGGGCGGTTGGAAGTCCCCGAAGCCGTACATCCGGATCGTTCCCCAGCCCCGATAGGCGACGCTCGCTCACCGGCGGCGGTCTGTCCCCGCCGCCGGTGAGCGGCTGACCCGGCCGGCTCTCCCATGCCGTGGGACCGACGCATCGAACCGTTGCTGGCCCGCTACCCGGCGCTCCGGGCGATCGGCAACACTCCGCTGGTACCGGTGAGCGTGTTCGGCGACGAGCGGCCCGGCGTCGAGGTGCTGGCCAAGATGGAATGCCTCAACCCGGGCGGCTCGCTCAAGGACCGGCCGGTCTTGAACATGCTGCTCGCGGCCCTGGCGAATGGCCGCCTGCGGCCCGGCAAGACCATCCTGGACAGCTCATCGGGCAACGCGGGGATCGCGTACGCGATGGTGGGTCGGATCATCGGCTACCCGGTCGAGATCGTCATCCCCGACAATGCCAGCACCGAACGGAAGAAGCGCCTGCTGGCACACGGCGCTCGGCTGACCTATACGGACGCGCTGAAGGGCTACGACGAAGCGTTGCGGGAGGTCCACCGCCGGCATGACGCCGACGCGGAGAATTATTTCTTCTGCGACCAGTACAGCAACGAGGACAACTGGCGCGCCCACTACGAGACGACGGCGGTCGAGATCCTCGAGCAAACCGGAGGCCGGCTGACGCATCTTGTCGTCGGGGTCGGGACGGGAGGCACGGTGACCGGCCTGGGGCGACGGCTGAAGGAGCACGACCCCGCGATCCGCGTCGTGTGTGTCATCCCGGAGGTGTTCCCCGGGATCGAAGGGCTCAAGCCGCTCGGGCCTGGGGATATCGTTCCCGCGATCCTCGACGAGGCGGTCATCGACGAACGGATACCGGTCACCAGCGAGGATGCCTACGCGATGTGCGTCAGGCTAGCCCGTGCCGGATTTTTCGTGGGCCAGTCGTCCGGGGCCTACATGGTGGGCGTTGAACGTATCGCCCGTCGCGAGCGAGCGGGACGTGTCGTGACCTTGTTCAACGACCTGGGAGAACGCTACTTCTCCACCCGCCTCTGGAACTGACCCCGCTGCCGTTTCTGACTGTCACCCCTTGTAGACGACGATGTCGAATCGAACCAGCTTGGAATCCGGCTCGAGCTCCGCAGTCGGCTCGAGCAGGGGCATGATCAGGAGCTCCTTGCGCCCCGCACTGTTGAGAAAGACATCCGTCGCGTTGTACGGATCGCCGGCGAAATACATCTGCGTGACGAGCCGATCCTCCCGACCGGTGACCTGGAAGTGGATGTGCGCCGGCCGCATCATGTTGGGTCCGGCGGGGTACGCGGCGGGCTTGATCGTCTTGAATCGATAACGGCCCTCCACATCGGTCTTCAGGGTCGCAGCCCCATCGAAGTTCGGATCCAGCGGCGCCCGATTGGGGTCGCTCGGATGCGTGTACCGTCCGTGGGCATTGGCCTGCCAGACCTCGACCGTGGCATCGCGGACCGGCTGGCCGGCGAGATTCAGCACGCGCCCCATGACGTTGAGGACCTGACCCTCGGCGCGCCCGGGTCGACCGGGCACGCGGGTCAGATCAGACGTGGCCGGGAGCGACTTGAGCGGATAGAACGGGCCGAGGATCTGACCGGGTGTCCGTGCGAGTCCCGTCTGGGAAGACGCGACGCGTGGTGGAACTACCGCCGACGCGGCCAGAATGGCCAGCATGGCCAGGACTTCACGCCGGTCGACATCACCGATCGAGTACGTCGCCATAGTCGTCCTCTGTCACTGGGAGGGGCGAAGCGTTCGCCGCGCGTCATCACGCGCTCATCGGCTCAGCGATCATCGGCGCGATTCGCAGCCATGTCAATCGTCGCGCCTATTGCTTCTTGTCGCCCGAGCACACACCGGGAGCTGATCCGGACCCGCCAGCTGACGTTCGAGATCCTGACGGACCGCGGAAACGAAGTCGCCGGGAAGTGCGGGCTGCGCTTCCCGCTCAGCCGCCCGCCGATCTCACGGTTGCGGTGGCATCCGGCGCGGCCCCCAGGTAACGAGCGACCGCGACCTCGACGTTGAAGTGCATGCGGTCGCGGCCGAGCGTCGGCCAGAGCGACGAGCGCTGGATCACCTCGAGCACGCTCGGGTTGAGCCCGACCAGCCACAACGAGACCCCGCGGTGGCGCTGGCGCCGCTCGGCCTCGATCAGCATCTTCAGGGCGGTGTACTCGAGATCGGGCACGCCGTTGAGGTCGAGGGCCACGACGCTCGGCTTCGGCGCCGCCTCCTCCATGGCCGCCCGCAGCTTCTCCGCGATGCGCTCCGCGTTGGCGAAGAACACGCGGCCCTCCAAGCGGAGGATCAGGAGACCGGGGAAGGATTCGTCCTGGGGGTGCTCCGTCGAGCGCGGCCGGAAGACGTTGGTGCCGGGCTTGCGGACGAGGACGTGGACCGGAGGGTTGGTCGCCTGCTGGGCAAGAGCGATCAGGGACACCACGATGGCCACGAGGATGCCCTGCAGGGTCCCCAGGAGGACCACGCCCGCGAGCGCGGTCAGGGCCCAGATGAACTCGGTTCGTCGGACCGCGAGGATGGCCCGGAAGTCCGCCGGCTTGATCAGCCCGATCGAGTAGACGATGACCACCGCGGCCAGGACCGTGTGCGGCAAGAGCCCGATGAGGCCCGCGAGGAAGAGCATCGTGAGGAGCGTGGCCGCCGCGGTAACCAGCTCGGCCAACTGCGTGCGGGCTCCCGCGAGGCGGTTCACGGCAGTCTGGGACGTGCCGCCACCCGCCGGCATGGCTCCCAGGAGCGCGCCGCCCGCAGTCGCGAGTCCCGTCGCCACTAGCTCCTGGTTCGGCCGCAGCGGAGGCTCTTCGCTCGTCGCGAACGCGCGTCCGGCCGCGATCGTCTCGGTGAAGCTCATCAGGGCGATGCCGAGGGCCCCCGGCCAGAGCTGCGCGACGAGCGAAACATCGAAAGGGGTGAAGGATGGGAGGCCCGGCGGTACGTCTGCATCCACTCGAGCAGCGGAACCGAGCCAGTCATGTCGACCTCGACGACGAGGAGTGTGTGGGTTTGCGATCTCACACCCGCGGGCGAGTATAATCTGGCCCGTAGGGTATTTCTCGTTCCCTCGGTACACCCCGGTGGAGATAGAAGCCAAGTACACGGTTGCTCGCCCGGCCGTCTTCGTCACCCTGCTCGAGCTCGGAGCGGTGGACGGCTATGCGCTTCACCCCGCGGGCGAACGACACCTGGTCGATCACTACCTGGACACGGCGCAGCGTGCTCTCCTGCGCGCGGGCTACAGCTGCCGGCTGCGCGAGACCGAGGGAGGCGAGCGCTGGGTGGTGACCGTCAAGGAGCTGGCCCGGGCCGAGGGCGGGGTCCACCGGCGTGAAGAGTATGAATGCGAGATCGCGCGATACGGGCCACCCGGCGAGTGGCCCGACGGCCCGGCGCGCGAGGTCGTCAGCGGCTTGGCCAAGGACCAGGCGCTCGCCGAGCTCTTCGCCCTGCGCCAGCACCGGGTCCTCCGAGCCGTGGAGCGGGACGGACGTGCCGTCGGCGAGCTGTCGCTCGATACCGTCGAGATCGATGTCGAGGGACACCGGACGGCGATGCACGAGGTCGAGATCGAGCTCGCGGGAGACGGCACGCTGGACGATCTTCGGGCAATCGACGCCGGCCTCGGTGCGTTCGAGCTCGAGCCGCAGCCAGCGTCCAAGTTCGAGCGCGCTCTGGCCATCCTGGACAGCCCTCGCGGGGCGGCGCCCCGGAAGAAGAAGAAAACCCCTGGCGTCCGCGCCGACGAGCCGCTAGCGGAGGCCGGCCGAAAGATCCTCCGCTTTCACTACGAACGCATGCGGGCCAGCGAGGCGGGTACCCTCGAGGGCCAGGACATCGAAGCCCTCCATCGCATGCGAGTCGCCACCCGCCGCCAGCGGGCCGCCTTCCGGATCATCGCTCCCCAGTTCCGGCGCAAGGCCATCGACGCCTTCCGGGACGAGCTGAAGACGGCGGCCGAGCGCCTCGGGGCGGTCCGCGACCTGGACGTGCTGATCGAGGCGGCGGAGCGACACGGGGCCTCACTCGGCCCGGCCGACGCGAGGTCATTCACGCCCGTTCTCGACGACTGGCAGCGACGGCGTCGTGTCGCGCGGGACGAGCTGGTCGCCTATCTGAAGGCGGACAACTACCGATCGTTCACCGAAAGCTACGGGGCGTTCCTCTCCACCACAGGCGCCGGCGTGAAGGACGTCGACGCGGGCGATCCACCCAGGCCACAGCTGGTCCGGCACCTCCTGCCCGCCGCCGTCTGGGAGCACTATGGCAACGTGCGCGCCTATGAGACCGTGCTGGGCTGGGCGTCTCTCGAGACCATCCACGCGCTCCGGATCGAGGGCAAGCGCCTGCGCTATCTGCTGGAGTTCTTCAGCGAGGTATTGGGTCCCGGGCCAGCCCCCGCCATCGAGGCGCTGGTGGCGCTGCAGGATCATATCGGCGACCTGCACGATGCGGAGGTGGCGATGGGCCTGCTTCGTGAGTTCCTGATTCGCGGCACGCAGGCGTCGATCGACCCCGCGGTTGCCGGTGCGGCCAAGCGCTACCTCGGGGTCGAGCAGGCCCGCCTTCGTGCCCTGGAGCGAACGCTGACGCGGCCATGGCGGCGCGTCGCGAGCCCGCGGGTTCGACTCCTTCTGGCCCGCGCGCTGGCGGCGCTGTAGGGCACGCCATGGAGCTCCTTGTCCATGGCGGGCGAGCCCCTCATTCGTGCGGTCCCCGGTGCGCCGTGGCGTCCTTGTCGACCCAGTCCGCTTCTTCCCACGTCACCCCCTTGCGTCCGGGCACCGTCCGCCGCGCGCCCGCCCGGTAGAGCGCGCAGGACTTCGGCCCGTAGCAGAAGGTCTCGAACCGGTAACGGACGTCGTCGCGCGGCTTCCACGGGTCCACGATCATATCGACCGGCATGCGGCATCCCCAGAGGCACGCGTGGCACTTCGCGTCGTAGGTCTGGGCATCGAGACGCCGGTGACCGCGCTCCCGGTACACCGGCAGCTCGGGCGGCACGCCGAGCCAGGGCGGCGGCGGAGGGTTGGTCTCGGGCGCGCGCTCCAGCAGCTCGAGCCGCACCGTCTTGTAGTAGTCTACCGGCTCGCTGCGCGGGTCGGCCACGGGCTGCGACTCGCCTTTCAGAACGTCGCCCGCCCGGAAGCGATGCTTCGCCTGGGTGCCGGCGCCGATGCCTACCAGGAACTCGCCGCGCCGATCGCCGATCGTGCCGTCGAGCCGCAGCGCGTAGCCGAGGTAGGTGTGCGTGCGCTCGTCGAACGACCGCGTGAGGCGGATCCGTGGCTGAATCGCGAGCAGGATACCCTGCCAGGGCATCGTCGGCATCCGTCTCAGCCCTCCTGGAGTCCCACCTGAAACTGACCGATCAGCCCTCGTGCGAGGGCGACGGGATCCCGGGCGGCGCCCATCTCCCGGGCCATGGCCCGGGAAAGTCGTTCCAGGTTCCGCTCGTCGTCGAGCAGCGCCAGCAACGTGCGTCTCGTCTCAGCCCGGCTGATCCGTGCCACGTCCCGACCGAGCAGTCTCGGGCCCGCCAGATCCGCGTCGTAGCCGGCAGCCTCCAGGACCGCGATCTCGGCGCCGTACAGGCGATCCTCGTTTCCGGCCGCGTGATACCGGCGCAGCAGCATGGCGAGGTCGATCGCATCGCGGGGATCCGCCGCGCCGCGATCGGCCCAGGCGATCAGCTTCAGGAGGGCCAGCCCCGGCAGCGACACGACGCGCACGACGAAGCCCGGGTCAACCTCGGCTGGTACCGCCGCGTCGAAGGCCTCGCGGTAGCCGGTCACACTCATCACGACGGATCGGTCCGGAGGCCAGGCGATCGTCGCACCTGGGTCCTCGATGGCGCCGAAGGGGATGAGATCGATCGGATAGCCGCGCTGTTCCCCGCGTAGATGAAAGAGCCGGTGGACGATCTGCCGATCCGGCACGAAGGCACCCGTTCCGACCAGGCTAGTCCTCATCGCCTCGAACGCAGGCCACCCATCCACGGCGATGGCCAGGTCCACATCGCGGGTACCCCGGCCCGTCTCCAGACCGAACACGCCGACCAGCACGATGTCACGCGCGGTCGCCCCGGTCACGAGGTACTCGACGCCGAGCGCCCGGGCGACGGGATCGACCTGCCTCAGGATCGCGATCGCCAGCGGATCGACGGGCCGATCAGGCGCGACGGACAGCATGCTCGAGGTGCTGCTCGCGGATCCGCCTGGCAGCCTCGAGATTGCGCGGATCGAGCGTGGCCATGAGATCGGTGTAGACGAGCAAGGGCGGCACCAGGCCCGGCAGGCCGTCCTGCTCAGGAAGCGCCCAGAACGTGTCGAGGATCTCGACGTTGCCCTGCGGATCGGCGCGCAGGCGATGCTCCTGCGCGAGCGAGGCCAGGGCATCCCGAGCCGGGGCCGGCTCCACATAGATGGTGACGGTGCCCGGCTTGAGATGGCCGGCCAGCTTCGCCGCCGCGACCTCGCCACCCCAGCGCGCGCCGGCGGGGAGATGCGCCAGCTCCCACCAGCCGGGGTCGGCCGCCCGGAACCGCCGCGGATTGAGCTTGGGTCGCAACCGGATCGGGAAGTTCGTGGCCCATTCGTCGAGGAGCCGGGTGGGCTCCAGCAGGCGGCGATTCCGGCGCTGCCCGGCCGCGGTGAGATAGCCCCGGCGCTCGAGATCGAAGAGTGCCCAGCCGACCGTCCCGAGCCCGATTCCTGCGGCCGCCGCGATCTCCCGGTAGGGGGCGTTGAGCAGCTCCGGCCTGCAGAGCAGAACGAACACCGCGCGAAGGGCGGTGGCGGTGCCGCCCCGCGCGGGCCTTCCAGCTCCTCCCGTGAGGGGCTCCGGCGGTCGCTCGCCCTGGACGAAGATGTAGAGCCCCGGTGCACGCAGGTAGGCATTGCCGGCGGTATCGATGAACTGCAGATCGAGCGACTCGCGGCAATGCCGGGCGAGGGCGGTCGTGAGATAGGGGGTGACCAGCACCCCTTTCTGACCGTAGGCCTCGAGTCGATGCTTGGCGGCGGCCAGTGCGACGGGGCGGTCGACGGCCTTGACCTCGGCATAGAGCTGGTGACGCTTGCCGCCCACCTCGAGCTCGATGACGACGTCCGCCCGAGGCCCCTTCAGGTTCCCAGGCTGCCGGGCTTCGAATTCTGCCGTCAGGCCGGTCGTGCGACGCAAGCCGGCGAGTGCGCGCTTCAGAACCTCCGTGTCCTGGGCCATGGTGCCCCCTGTGTTCGATTATCTTCATTGTTCAAGATACGTGAACAGATGTACGAATAGAACAAAATGAGAGAGTACATTGTATTCGCCTGTCTTACAGGGTAAGCTCGGCGAGAGATGGCCGCCAAACCTCCCCGAGACCGAGACGGGCAGGCTCGCAAGCGCCGTCCCCGGCGCTACCCCGAGGCGACGGTCTCCACCACGATGCGCCTCCGCCAGTCCGTGCGCGAGCATCTGGAGGCCTGGGCGGCCCGCGGCCGCCGGTCGGTGTCCGAAGTCGCCCAGGAGCTGATCGAGGAGGGGATCCGCATGCGGGAGTGCCCCGGGATCTATTTCGCCTCGGAGCCCGCGGGCCGCACCGCGAAGGTCGCCGGTACGGGCCTGGCCGTCTGGGAGGTGCTGCGCGACCACGTCCAGGACCAGGACCTCGAGCGCGTCCGCCGGGCCTTCGGCCAGCTCTCCCAGGCCCAGATCACCGCGGCGGTGATGTACGGCAGCCGCTACCCGGAAGAGATCCGCCGGGAGGTCGAGGCCAACGCGGCGCTCACCCCGGAGGCCCTCGCGCTCCGCCATCCCGGCCTGGTTCGCGTCCTCCCGCTCGGGTGAAGCTCTACCTGGACGAGAATCTCTCACCACGGATCGCGGAGCTGCTACGGGCGCGGGGGCTGGATGCCACCAGCGCGCATGAAGCCGGCAACACGCAGATCGCCGACGCGGCGCAGCTCCGATACGCCACCGATCAGGCGCGCGCCATCGTCACCTGCGACGTGGCCGACTTCGTCGCCCTGGCGACCGAGGCGATCGCCGCGAACGTCGACCACGCCGGGATCGTGATCCTCTCGTCCCGGTTCCGGACGGATGACTTCCACGGCATCGCCGATGCGATCGAGCAGGCCGCGCGCCGCTACCCGGAGGGATTGACCGGCGCGGTGCTCTACCTCGCGCGCCCGACGTGACACTGCTCACTCATCCGGCCCTCGGTGCGATGGTCGGCCGAGATCCTCCGCCTGCAGCGTGTCCTCATCGCGGACACCCGCAGCAACGGATGGAACGCGGCCTACATCGGTCCGCCCGAGTGGCAGCACAAGAGCCAGGTCCTCGACCAGTGGTGCGAGACGGAACGGCGCGACCCGAAGACGATCCTGCGCACGGTGAACCTCGGGTTCTATCTCGGGGCCGACGCGAAGGCCGCGGCGCGCGCCGAGGCGGTCTTCCGAGGCCACTGGGGCGACAACGCCGATTGCGTCGACCGCACCGGCTACCTGCGGGGTACGGTGGCGGAGGCGCGGGCCATGGTTGACCAGTTCCGGGCGCTCGACTGCACCCGGCTCTGCATCGCGCTCCGCGAGGGGCCCTACGACTGGGAGGCCCTGGAGGCGTTCGCCGCCGAGATCGTACGCGCGAGCGAGGTGAGGCATTCGCGGCCGAGCGGCCATCGGCAAGTGAGCCCCGCAGAATTCTGCCCGGCGCATCAGAGGAAGGCGCGATCGAGCGACACCAGGAACTGGATGCCCGGAACGGTGAATCGGCTCAGGCGGTCGTCGTTGGTAATGAACAGGTCGACATCGGCCTGGGCGGCGCACGCGAGCTGAATCGCATCCGGAGGACGGATGCCGCGGATGAGCCGGATCTCGGCGTACCGCCGAGCCGCCTCCCGGTCGAACGCGATCAGGCGCGCGGTGCGCGAGAGGACGTCCTCGTAGCGCTGGCGCAGCGCCGTATCACCCTGCTCGACCGGCTTCACGAGCACCTCGCTGAGCGTGAGGGTCGAGGTGCAGAGCTCGTCTTCGCGCTCCAGCATGCGCTCTCGGATCCGGGCGACCTGTTCCGACTGTGGGCCAGCGCCCTCCATGAGATAGATGAAGAGGTTGGTATCCCAGAAGACGCGGCTCACTCCCAGCCCTCCCGCAGTCGGCGCACGTACCGGTCGGCCGGCTCGCTCGCCCACAGGTCACGGCCGGAGCCGCGGAGGGCAAGGAGCGGGTCCGCTTCGGGTTTGAGGCCGCGCCGGCCGCCGTATTCCTTCTCGTACCAGTCCAGCAGCCGGTGGTACCGGGCGGGAATCGCCGCGCGGCCGGGCGTCACCTTGCCGCCCCGCCGAGCTTCATCCGCAGGGTCCCCGGGCCGGTAGAGACGCCGACGGTTGGGCCCTGTCTCGAGCAGCATCCGGTAGCGGCCAGGATTCGGCGGACGATTGGCCACGCAATGCACGACCGCGTGGACGTAGACGCCCGGCCGCAGCTCCGGTGTCAGACCCTCCTTTCGAGCGCGTTCCACGATCTCGGCGACAGTGAAGTCATCGCGCTCGGGATGCTCCCGGTGAAGCAGGGCCGTCACGATCCACACCTCATCGGCCACCTTCAGCTCATGCCGTGGTTTCGTTCCATTCATGAATACAAAGATATTATGAATAATTCAAAACTCAAGGGCTAAGTGTTCGTGGCAGAATCCGGCCCGATGAAACCCCTGGACCCCTCCGCCCGCGCCTCCCGCCCCGAGCTCGACGTGCATCTCACCGAGAACGTGATGGTCGCCACGCGCGACGGCGTGCGCCTGGCCACCGACATCTACCGCCCGGCCCGCGACGGCCGCCCCGTGAACGACCCCCGCCCGGTCCTGCTCCACCGCACGCCCTACAACAAGACCGAGACCGAGGCCACCGGGGGCGAGTGCCGCTACTTCGCCGCGCGCGGCTACGTGGTGGTGAACCGGGACTGCCGCGGCTGCTTTCTCTCCGAGGGCGAGGTGAGCTTCCTCATCCCCGAGGCCGAGGACGGCGCCGACACCCTGGCCTGGGTCCGCAAGCAGCCCTGGTGCGACGGCACGGTGGGCACCTTCGGCACCTCGTGGGCGGGCTGGACGCAGACCGCCACCGCCGCGCTGGGCCCCGAGGGCCTGGCGACGATGATCCCCAACATGAGCGGCGCCGACGCCCACGAGTCCAGCGTGCGCCACGGCGGCGCGCTCGAGCTGCGCTTCCTGGCCTGGGCCTTCTGGCACTCGGCCTACAACACGCAGGCCGCGCTGACCGCGCAGCCCTGGGTGCAGGCCGCACTCAACCAGGGCGCCCCGCGCTTCTCCGACTGGCTCGAGCGCATGCCCCTCCGCCCCGGCCAGACCCAGCTCGCGCTGGTGCCGCCCTATGAGAAGTGGGCGCTCGAGAT
>DATFYA010000110.1 GCA_035315345.1 Candidatus Methylomirabilota bacterium | reverse complement strand
AAGGTCGCGATCGTCACCGGTTCGGGACGCGGCATCGGACAGCAGGTGGCGCTGCGGCTGGCCCGCGATGGGGCCGCGGTGGTGGTGAATGACCTCGACGACGGGCCGGCCCGGGACACCATCGGGCTCATCGAGAAGCTCGGCGGGCGGGCCGTCGCCTGCAACGGTGATGTCACCGCCAAGGACTTCGGCGAGCGGATCGTGGCCACGGCCGTGCAGCAGCTCGGCGGGCTGCACGTCATCGTGAACAACGCCGGCTACACGTGGGACAACGTCATCCAGAAGATGACCGACGAGCAGTGGTACGCGATCATGGACGTCCACGTGACCGCGCCGTTCCGCATCCTGCGCGCCTTCGCCCCGTATCTACGCGCCCAGTTCGAGACCGAGTCGAAACGGGGTGAACGAGTCGTTCGAAAAGTCGTGCAGATCTCCTCGACGTCTGGAGTGCGGGGCAACGCGGGCCAGGTCAACTATTCCTCCGCGAAGGCGGCGGTGACCGGCATGACCCGCACGCTCGCCCGGGAGTGGGGCCGCTACGCGGTCACCGTGAACTGCGTGGCCTTCGGCTACATCCAGACGCGGCTCACCAAGCCGCTGGCCGAGGGCGAGGCCGGCACCATCGAGGTGGCCGGCCGGCAGGTGAAGGTCGGCGTGCAGGGCACGCGCATCGCGGCCATGAACCAGACCATCCCGCTCGGCCGCGGCGGCTTCCCGGAAGAAGCGGCCGGCGCGATCTACCTCTTCTGCAGCCCGGACAGCGACTTCGTCAGCGGCCAGACGCTCGTCGTCACCGGCGGCGCCTAGCGAGCCTCCGCCCCGTGTCCGGACCGCTCAGCGGCGTCCGCGTGGTGGACTGCACGACGGTCGTGCTCGGCCCCTGGGCCGCGCAGCAGCTGGGCGACCTGGGCGCCGACGTGATCAAGGTGGAGCCCCCCGAGGGCGACACCACCCGGCAGCTCGGCCCCATGAAGAACCCGAACATGGGCGCCTTCTTCCTGGCGTGCAACCGCAACAAGCGCTCGATCGTGCTCGACCTCAAGCAGGAGGCCGCGCGCGAGGTGCTGCGGCGGCTGGCCCGCGACGCCGACGTGTTGCTGCACAACTACCGGCCGCAGGCGGCGCGCCGGCTCGGCATGTCGTACGAGATTTTTCAAGCGGTCAATCCGGGGCTGGTCTACGTGGGCACCTACGGCTTTCGCGCCACCGGTCCCTACGGCGACAAGCCGGCCTATGACGACATCATCCAGGCCGCCTCGGGAGTCGCGTCGCTCCAGGCCTCGATCATCGGGGAGCCGCGCTACGTGCCGACGATCGTGGCCGACAAGTCGAGCAGCATGACCGTGCTGGCCGCGGTGCTCGCCGCGCTCTACCACAAGGCGCGCACCGGCGAGGGCCAGGAGGTCGAGGTGCCGATGTTCGAGTCGATGGCCGCGTGGGTGATGGTCGAGCACCTCTACGGGGAGACGTTCACCCCGCCCGCCGACACCATCGGCTACAAGCGCATCCTCAATCCGAACCGGCGGCCGTTCAAGACCAAGGACGGCTACCTCGCGATCCTCCCCTACACCGACCAGAACTGGCGCGACTTCTTCCAGCTGACCGGCCGCCAGGACCTGATGGACGACCCGCGCTACAAGACGCTCGGCACCCGTCTGCGACACATCGAGGGCCTCTACGCGGAGGTCGCGACCATGGCGGTGACC
This sequence comes from Candidatus Methylomirabilota bacterium, assembly GCA_035315345.1. Taxonomy (NCBI): domain Bacteria; phylum Methylomirabilota (SeqCode); species Candidatus Methylomirabilota bacterium. The sequence goes on along the minus strand of DATFYA010000110.1, from coordinate 49,814 downwards.
CGCACCAACGCGGAGTGGCTCACCGCGCTCGACAAGCTGAACGTCCCGGCGATGACCGTCAACACGCTGGAGTCCCTGCTGCACGACCCCCACCTGGAAGCGGTCGGCTTCTGGCAGCACGTCGTCCACCCGACCGAGGGCCCGATGCGCCTGCCCGGCCTGCCCGCCACCTACGGCAAGACCCCGGGCGCGATTCGCCGCCTGCCGCCGCGACTGGGCGAGCACAGCGAGGAGATTCTGCGCGAGGCCGGCTTCGACGCGGAGCGGATCGCGGCACTGGTGAAGTCCGGCGCCGCGCGCGCGGCGCGCTGAGCCGTCGACAGTCGCCCGCTCAGCTGCCGCCGTCCCCCAAGCGCAGTCGCCTCGGCCTCCTATGTGCCGGGCCGCGCATGTCCCGCGCGACCAGCGGGCCTCGTTCTTTACATCGCGTCGAGACGCTCGCAGTTGCGCATGAGGCGCGTGCGCGCCCGTGTCGCGTGGACCGGGACGAATCGCATCATCCGGATGGAGCAGGGCTCTGGGATGTCCCTCGACGGCGCCACACTGCCGGCTGCCACCCCGTCCGCACGGAGGGCGGTCCTGGTCACCCCCGTCGGGCTCGCCCTCGCTCCCCCCGCCCGGTCGAAGCCGGGACGCCGTCGAAGAAGTCCACCACGCCGGTCTCCAGCGAGTACTCCGCGCCGACCACCATCAGGCCGTCGTCCTGGATGAGGCGCTCCAGCAGCTCCGAGCCGTGGCGCAGGTGATCGACCGAGGCGCGGACGTTGGCGCGGACCGCGTCGCGCATGAGGCGCTCGGGATCCGCGCCCCGATGAGCCGCCAGCACCGTCTCGACCGAGGGGCGTACGCGGTCCACGATGGCGCGCAGGTTGCGCGACTGCCGGCCGCCCCGTCCCTGCAGATCCTCCAGCGCGGCCGTCACCACCCCGCACTGGGAGTGGCCCATCACCACCACGAGCCGCGTCCCGAAGCGCGATGCGGCGAACTCCACGCTGCCGACCTGGGAAGGCGCGACGATGTTGCCGCCCACCCGGATGACGAACAGGTCGCCGAAGCCCTGGTCGAAGACCAGCTCGGCGGGCACGCGTGAGTCCGAGCAGCCCAGGATGATCGCGAAGGGCTCCTGTCCCGAGACCAGCTCGGCGCGCCGCGACGGGTTCGAGAAGGACGAGGCGACCGCCCGGTCCGAGGTGAAGCGCCGGTTCCCGTCACGCAGCCGGGCCAGCGCGGGGGCGGCCTTCAGCATCGACACCGGCCGCCGCTCAGGGCAGCACCGAGGCGCGTGGCCGCGAGCGCCTCGCCGGCCACGTCCTCGGCCGGGCGCTTCCACGCCGCGGGATCGGGCGGTGTCACCTTCGTGCCAGCCACCATGCCTCCTCTTCCGAGGCTGAATGCGCGTCCGTGAACATCGTGCTTCTCGTCTCGGCGGTCGGCGCCGGCGCCGGATCCGGTGCTAGCCGCTAGCCCCATTCCGACAGTTCCACGGTGATGCCCTCCGGCCCGGAAAGGAAGACCAGCTTTCGGTCATGGAAGTACATGACCTCGTTCCGAAGCGGCACGCCCTTGGGTTTCAGCCTGGCCACCTCGGCCTCCAGGTTGTCGACGGCGAAGCAGACGTGGTTGAACCCCAGCCTGGTGAGGTTGGCAATGGCCGGGTCGATGAGCGGATCCGGGTGGTGGTACTTCAGCAACTGCACCTCGGTTCGCGGCGACACATCGGCAAGGACGAGTGTGACGTGTTCGGCCTCGATGTCCTCCACGCCCATGTAGGCGGAGAACTGTGGCCCCTTGATCACCACCGACTTGTCTTCCTTGAACCCCAGGAGGCCGAAGAACTGCTTGGCGGCGTCGATGTCTCTGACCACGACGGTGACGTGGTCGAAGTGCTTGATCATGGCGCCTGCTCCTTTGGTCGAGAATGCGCCGTTGGCGGCGGCATCGCGCGGCTCGAGCCCGGTGGGCTACCGCAGCACCGCGCGGGTGGCCGCGAGCGCCTCCCGGGCCACGTCCTCGGCCGGGCGCTTCCACGCGGCGGGATTGGGCGCCTCGTAGCTCGCGTAGCCGGTGTAGCCCTTGCGCTGGAAGGCGGCGAAGAACTCCTTGAAGGGCACGCTCCCCTGACCCGGCGGCAGGCGGTCCAGCGCCTTGCCCGGCTCCAGCCCGGTGCGCGGCACGTCGCTGTACTGCACGTAGGCGATCTCCTCGGGGCGCACGTCGTCGATGTCGCGCGGCGAGGCGCCGGTGCGGCCGAGGTGATAGGTGTCGAGCAGGAGGCCCGTGCTCGGATGGGCGGCGCGGGCCATGACCTCGCGCATCGGGCCCAGCGCGTTCAGCTGCTCGCACTGCGAGTTGAACTCGACGGCCAGGCGCACGCCGTGCTCGCGCGCGATGTCGCCGACTTCCCGGATGCTGCGGGCCGCCTCGGCCACGTCGCCACGGCCGCGGTCCACCGGGCTCATGATCGTCGCACAGTCGAGGGCCTTCGCGCGCGACGCCTGCTCGGCGAACACGCGCAGGAGACGCGCCCGCTCCTCGCCGCCGGCCCAGACCCAGCCCAGCTCGACGCCCACGCAGGCCACCGGCAGCCCGGAGGCGCGCACCAGCGCTAGCACCTGCTCGGCGGACTGCCCGGCCTGGGCGGCCCGCTCGAAGTCGAGCCGGCGCAGCTCGACGGCGTCCCAGCCCGTCTTCTTGATCACGCCGAGCGCGTCGGCGAGCGGCGTGGTGTCGAGCGTCCACGTATGCAGCGACAGCCTCATGGTCATGGGGTCGTCTCCGTGTCGCCGGGCAGGTCGAACGCCTCGGCCAGCAGCTCGTAGGAGCGCAGGCGCGCCTTGAAGTCGTGGGTGATGGTGACGACGATCAGCTCGTCGGCCTCGTAGTCGGCGGCCATCGCGAGGAGGCGCTCGCGCACCTGCTCGGGCGTCCCCACCACGCTGCGCCGGCTCGCGTGCTGGGCGATCGCCACCTCCTGGGCATTGTAAGGGTAGCGCTCCGCCTCCTCCACCGACGGGTACGGCCCCGGCCGGCCGGTGTACAGGCGCACGATGAACAGATCGCGGCTGCGCGCGAGCCGGCGCGCCTGCTCCTCGGTCTCCGCGCAGACCGCGAACACGGCCACGCTGCTGCGCGGGGCGGCCAGATCGGGCGAGGCGCAGAAGCGCCAGCGGTAGGCGCGCGTGACCTCGGCCCCGCCCTGCTCGTTGATGAAGTGCGCGAAGCAGAAGGCCTGGCCCAGATGGGCGGCGAGCAACGCGCTCTCGTCGCTCGAGCCGAGCAGCCAGACCTCCGGCACGCTCGGCCCCGCGGGCATGGCGTGCACGCCGCGCCATGGGTGATTGGCGGGCAGATCGTCGTGGAGGAAGGCCACCACGTCCTGGATCTGCTGCGGATAGTGCTCGATGCCCTGCCCGCCGACCCCGTGGCGCAGGATGCGCGCGGTCCGCTGATCGCTGCCCGGCGCGCGGCCGATGCCGAGGTCGATGCGGCCCGGGTGGAGCGTCTCCAGCATGCGGAACTGCTCGGCCACCTTCAGCGCGCTGTAGTGCGGCAGCATCACGCCGCCCGATCCCACCCGGAGGCGGCTCGTGATCGCCGCCACCTGCGCGATCAGCACCTCGGGGCTGGCGCCGGCCAGGCCGGGAGTGGAGTGATGCTCGGCCAGCCAGTAGCGGTGGTAGCCCCAGCGGTCGGCGGCACGCGCGAGCTCGAGCGTCTCGTGGACCGCGTCGGCGGGGGTGCCGCCGCTGCGGACGGGGGATTGGTCGAGGAGGCCGATGCGCATTCGGCGGCCCCTCACCCTGCCCTCTCCCCGGAGGGGAGAGGGAGAAGCGCGCGAGGAGGCATCAATTGATCCGCTTGGTCTTGCCCTTCCACTCCCGGTCGCGCAGCACGAACTTCTGGATCTTGCCCGTCGAGGTCTTGGGCAGGTCGCCGAACTCGACCGCGGCCGGCGCCTTGAAGCCCGCGATGTGCTGCTTGCAGAACTCGATGATCTCCGGCTCGGTCGCGCGCTGCCCGGGCTTCAGGGTCACGAAGGCCTTGGGCCGCTCGCCCCATTTTTCATCCGGGATCGCCACGACTGCGCACTCCATCACCGCGGGGTGCCGGGCCACGCACTGCTCCACCTCGATGGTGGAGATGTTCTCGCCCCCCGAGATGATGATGTCCTTCTTGCGGTCGCGCAGCTCGATGTAGCCGTCGGGATGCCAGACCCCGATGTCGCCGGAGTGGAACCAGCCGCCGCGGAAGGCCTCCGCGGTGGCCTCCGGCTGCTCGTAGTAGCCCTTGGCCACGTTGTTGCCGACCATGATCACCTCGCCGAGCGTCTCGCCGTCCTGCGGCACGTCGTTCATGTGCTCGTCCACCACGCGAACCAGGTCGAAGAGCGCGTAGCCCTGTCCCTGCCGGGCGGCGAGACGGGCCTGCTCCTCCGCGGGGAGCCGGTCCCAGTCCGCGTTCCAGCCGCACACGGTGTGCGGCCCGTAGGTCTCGGTGAGCCCGTAGACGTGCACCGGCCTGAAGCCCAGCTCCTTCAGCTTGCCCAGCAGCGTGGGCGAGGGCGGCGCGCCGGCCACCGTCACCGTCACCGGGCGAGCCAGCTTGTGCGCCTTCGGGTCGTTCACCACCCCGATCTGCACGGTGGGCGCGCCGTTGTAGTGGGTGACGCCCTCGCGGTCGAGCAGGTCCCAGATGCGCCCGGGCTCGACCCTCCGGAGACAGACGTGCGTCCCCGCCACCGCGGTCACCGCCCACGTGAAGCACCAGCCGTTGCAGTGAAACATCGGCAGCGTCCAGAGGTACTTCGTGTCGAACGACATCGCGGTCTCGACGAGCTCGCCCAGCGCGTTCACCCACACTCCCCGGTGCGAGTACATGACGCCCTTGGGCCGGCCGGTCGTCCCCGACGTGTAGTTGATCGAGATGGTCTCGCCCTCGTCCTCGAGCCAGCTCTCGACTTGCTCGGGGGAGCCGCCGGCCAGGAAGTCCTCGTAGGGATCGCCGGGCGCGCCGGTGTCGTCCACGCGCACGACCCGCACCCCCGGCAGATCGAGCGGCTTCACCAGGCCCGCGAACTCGGCGTCCACGAACAAGAACTTCGCGCCGGAGTGCTGGAGGATGTAGCCGATCTCGTCGGAGGAGAGCCGGATGTTGATCGCCACCAGGATGCCGCCGGCCGCGGGCACGCCGTAGTGGGCCTCGAGCATGGGCGGGGTGTTCGGGCAGATGAACGCGACCCGATCCTGCTTCTGCAGCCCGGCCGCGCGCAGTGACGAGGCGAGCCGGTTCACCCGTTCGGAGAATTGCCGGTACGTGTACCGCCGCTCGCCGTGCACGACCGCCGTCTTGTCGGGGAAGACGTAGGCGCTGCGGACGAGGAAGCTCACGGGCGTGAGCTCGGTGCGGTAGACCTTGTGATGCTTCATCGAAGGTGCCCTCCGGATCGGCGTGGATGAAACGCGCTCCCGCAGTGTACCCAAGCGGGTCCGGATTGGCGAGGCCCTGCTACAATGCGGGGGCTCCATGGCCTGGGACGATCGGATGAAGGACTTCCACGCCCGTCGCGCGCACGCGCGCGGCATGGGAGGCCCCGAGCGGCTCGCGCGGCGCCGGGCCGCGGGCGCGCTGAACGCGCGCGAGCGCGTCGAGCGCCTGTTGGACTCCGGTTCATTCCTCGAAATTGGCACGTTCAACACCTCCGACGTGCCGGGCATGGAAGCCGAGACGCCGGCCGACTCCAAGGTCGGCGGCTTCGGCCGCATCGACGGCCGACCGGTGGTCGTCTGCTCCAACGACTTCACGGTCCTCGCCGCCACCTCGAGCCGCGTGGCCTCGCACAAGGAGGCCGAGCTCAAGCGGCTGGCCGCGCGCCGCGGCCTGCCCATCGTCTACCTGGCCGAGGCCGGCGGCGCGCGCATGCCCGACATCATGGGCTCGGCCGGCATCGCCTCGTTCGGCACCTCGACCTACTACGGGACGCGCCGGCGGCGGGTGCCGATGGTGACCGCGGTGCTCGGGCAGTCCTACGGGCTGCCGACCTGGAACGCCTGCCTCTCCGACGTGGTGGTGATGCTGGACGGCGCCTCGATGGCGGTGTCCGGCCCGCGCGTGCTCGAGCTGGCCACCGGCGAGCAGATCTCGCCCGAGGAGCTGGGCGGCGCCCGGATGCACGCCGAGGAGACCGGCTTCGCCGATCTGGTCGGCAAGACTGAAGACGAATGCCTGGACCTCGTGAAGCGCGTGCTCTCGTACCTGCCCTCGCACCACCGGCAGGCGCCGCCCACCGCGGAGGTGCCCGCCGCGTCGGGGGCCGAGATGGGCACCATCGCGGACCTGGTGCCGGAGGCGCGCAACCGTGCCTACGACATGACGCGCGTCCTGCGTCGACTCGCCGACGGCGGCGAGATCTTCCAGATCAAGGAGCGCTTCGGCAAGAGCGTGATCACCGCGCTGGCCCGCATGGGCGGCCACGTGGTGGGCTTCGTGGCCAGCCAGCCCATCCAGAAGGGCGGCGCCTGCGACGCCGACGGCTGCGACAAGGCCACCTCGTTCATCGTGCTCTGCGACTCGTTCAACATCCCGCTCGTGTTCCTGCACGACATCCCCGGCTTCTTCATCGGCCGCGACGCCGAGCGGAAGCGGGTGGCCGGCAAGATCATCACCTGGATGGACGCCCTCGGCATGGTCACGGTGCCGCGCGTGTCGATCATCGTGCGCAAGACGTACGGCCAGGCCTACTTCAACATGGGCGGCGGCGGGTACGCCGACCTCCTGGTGGCGTGGCCGACCGCCGAGATGTCGTTCATGGACCCGGCCACCGGGGTGAACGTCGTCCACGGCGCCGAGCTGGCCCGCCTCCCCGGCGAGGAGCGCGCGGCGCGCCGGCAGGAGCTGCTCGCCCAGTGGGAGCTGGACACGCTGCCCTACGGCGCGGCCGCGCGCCACCTGATCCAGGACGTGATCGACCCCGCGGACACGCGCGACGTGGTGGTCCGCTTCCTCGCCCAGTCGCGCGCACGCACCGCCATCGGCCGCCACCGCCTCGCCGGCTGGCCCACCACGTTCTAGGCGCGCGCTCGTTGTCGCTCGCCCTGCTGTCACCCGCGTGGCTGCTGGGCGCCCTCGTCATCGGGGTGGCCTGCTTCGTCCAGGGACTGGCCGGCTTCGGCATCGGCCTGGTCTCGCTCGCGTTCCTGCCCTACCTCATGTCGCCCGCGCACGCCATCGTGCTGATCACGCTCTACGCGGCGGTCTTCACCGTGATCATCTTCATCCCGCTGCGGAGAGATTTCGTGCTGCGCGGCATGATCGAGCTGACCATCGGCACCGTGCTGGCCACGCCGTTCGGGATCTGGGTCCTGGCGGTCCTCTCGCCCGCTACGCTCACGCGCCTGATCGGACTGGTCCTGCTGCTGATCGTGGCGCTCGAGTGGTTCGGCCTCTACCCGCAGGGCCTCTCCGGTCGCGGGTGGGGCTTCGGCGCGGGCGGCGTGGCGGGGCTGCTGGGCGGGGCGATCGGCACGCCGGGCCCGGCGGTGATCCTCTACGCGGCGGCGCAGGACTGGAGCCCGCGCACCGTGAAGGCCAACATCCAGGCGTTCCTCATCGTCAACCAGACCGTCATCGTGATCGGCTACTGGTGGGCGGGGCTGCTCGATCGTGAAGTCTGGCGGCTCTCGACGCTGTACGCGGTGCCCGCGGTGGCCGGGCTCGCGGCGGGCATGCTGCTCTTCGACCGCCTCGACCGCGCGCGCTTCCGTCGCGTGGTCTTCGCGGTCCTCTTCCTCTCGGGCCTGGTGCTGCTGCTCCGCGGCTGAGCGGGGTCCTCGGGGCGGTCGGCCGGCTCGCCGCTCAGGCGCTCGATGACCGCGCGCATGCCGCGGGCGTCAGTCGAGCCCCCAGGTGCGCACCTGCCGGGGCACCACGCGCCACATCACGCGATTGGCCGGCATCGTGCGGCCGCCCCAGTACTCCGCGAGGTGCGGATGGTACTTGTCGAGCATGCGAGTGGCCAGCTCGCGGCGCTCGGGCGAATCGCCGAGGAACTCGGCGCGCCCGCGGATGGCGACCCCTTTGATCTCGGCGCCGCGCGTGCCGCTCTCGGCGACGATGTGCAGCCGCGGATCGCGCCTCAGATTGTGGACCTTCCGCAGGTTGTCCACGCTGATCAGCGTCATCGCGGTCGAATCGTGCAGAAACCACATCGCGGTGAGGAGCGGGCTGCCGTCGGGATTGATGGTGCCGAGCACCACGATCTCCTTGCCGGCCAGGTACTGCTGGACGCGGGGATCGGCGAGCTTCATCGCGGGCACCTCCGGGCTCGAGCTTCCGCGGGCCCCTCACCCTGCCCTCTCCCCGGAGGGGAGAGGGAGAGGGGGCGGCGTCGGGTCACTGGGCGATCCAGACCTTCATGAACGTGTTGTTGTCGTAGGTCGTGAGCCCGGGCTTGTAATTGCGGAGCTTCTTGTCCTTGAAGAACCACCCCTCGACCCAGCCCACCGCGATCGAGGCGTGATCGCCCCGGGCGAGCAGGTAGCGCTGCAGCTCCCAGTAGGCCTGCTTGCGCTTGTCGCGGTTGGTCTCCTTCAGCGCCCGCTCCGCCATCTCGTCGACCTTGGGATCGGAATACTGGCCGTAATTGCTCCCCGCCTCGGTGGTGTAGGCGATGTGGAAGACGCCCGACGGCTCGTTGATGTCCATCGCGCGGTCCTGGCTGGCGATGATGGTGAAGTCCCCCTTGCCGAAGGCGGCGTAGCCCGCCGCGCTCTCGTGGGTCTTCATCGTCCCGCGGATCCCGATCTTCCGCAGCTGCGCGATCACGAGCTGGCCGCGATCGACGTAGTTGCCGACCTGTCGCACCGCGACCTCCACGTCGAGGCCGCCCGGGTAGTGCTTCTCCACCAGCTTCCTGGCCTCGGCGAGATCGGCGTCCTTGGGCTGGCGGCAGCCCGGGGCCTTGGCCACCTCGTCCAGCGGCAGCGCGAAGTCGCCCACCAGCTTCGGGTCGAGGATCGCGCACGGCACCCCCGCGCCCTCCAGCGCCTTGGACACCAGGTCCTGCCGGTCGATGGCCAGGTTGACCGCCCGGCGCATGTCCGGGTTGTCGAAGGGCGGCTTCCTGGCGTTGAGGTAGACGAAGAACACCGTGTTGATCGGCGCCTGGTAGATGTCGACGTCGGTGCGGGCGCGGGCCAGCTCGTCGGCCTGGGTCTTCCGCATCGGCGGCCACGCGTCCCACAGCATGATCTTGGACGCCTTGGCCGCGGCCAGCTGGGTCGGCCCGCCCACCAGGATGAACTGCTTGACCCCGTCGAGGTAGGGCAGCCCCGGGATGAAGTAGCTCGGGTTCTTCTCCCACTCGATCACGCTGCCCCGCTCGTACTTCTTGAACTTGAACGGGCCGGTGCCGATCTGGGCCTCCGGGGCGTTGAGGTCGCCGTACTTGGCGAGGATGTGCTTGGCCGCCACCCGGCACCACGCCGACGCGACCGAGGGCAGGAAGGGCGCCGCCGCGAACTTGAGCTTGAACTCGACGGTGCTCGGATCCACCGCCTCCACGCTCGCCACCATCGGCTTGAGCGCGGCCCCGCACTTGGGGCTCTTGAACTGCGGGTTCAGCACGCGGTCGAACGAGGCCTTGACGTCGGCCGAGCTGAAGGGCTGGCCGTCGTGCCACGTCACGTTCTTCCGCAGGTGGAAGGTGTAGGTCTTGCCGTCCGGGGACGCCGTCCACCGCTCGGCCAGGTCGCCGATGATCTTGCTCGGCTCGTCGGGGTCGTACTGCAGCAATCCGCTGTAGACGCCCGCGGTCGCCTGCTGGACGACCAGCGGCGACTCGGCGTGCACGTCGAGGCGGCCGGGATCGCCGTAGTCGAACCAGTTGAGAATGCCGCCGGTGCGCGGCTTCTCCTGCGCGTGCGCCGGCATACCGCCGATGGCGAGCAGCGCGGCCACGAGGACCGCGAGGCGAGTGCGTCTCGAGAGGCTCATGCGTATCGCTCCTTTGGGGTCTCCGGGCTATCCCAGCCCGCCGCGGAGACGCGGGTCCGTCAGGTCGCGGATCGAATCGCCCAGCAGGTTGAGGCCGAACACGGCCAGGCTGATGGCCAGTCCGGGGAAGAATACCATCCAGGGCGCGGTTTCCAGCGCCTGGATACCGGCCGCCAGCATGCCGCCCCACGACGGCTCGTCGGGCGGCGCGCCCGCGCCGATGAAGCTCAGCGAGGCCTCCACCACGATGGCGTACGAGATGTTGGTGGTGACGAGCACGATGTAGCTGGCCAGACAGTTCGGGATCAGGTGCCGGCACACGATGCGTGCGCGCGAGGCGCCGGCCGCCTCGGCGGCCTCGATGAACGGGGTGGCCGCGATCCCGAGCGCGACCGAACGGATCGTCCGCGCCGCGGTCGGGGTGAGCAGGATCACCAGGGCGAGGATGACGTTGTTGACCGACTGGCCGAGGGCCGCCATCAGCGACAGGGCCAGGATGATCGGCGGCAGGGCCATGAGACAGTCCACCACTCGCTGGCTGCCGATGTCGGCGGCGCCGCCCACGTACCCGGTCACCGCGCCCCACACCGCGCCCAGCGTGATGCCGAAGAGCACCGAGGCCACGCCGACGTAGAGCGAGAGGCGCGCGCCCCAGATCACGCGGCTCAGCATGTCGCGGCCCACCTGATCCGTGCCCATCGGAAACTCGCGGCTCGGCGCGACGTAGGGCGCGAAGCCGGTCTCCTTCGGCCCGTGGGGAGCGAGCACCGGCGCGAGCACCGCCACCGCGATCAACACGAGCACCACCACCGCGCCCGCCGCTCCGAGCGGCTGGGTCACGACGAAGCGCGCGACCGCGCCCCTCACGCGTACCGGATGCGCGGGTCGAGCCACGCGTAGAGGAGGTCCACCACCAGGTTCACGATGAGGAACACCAGCGCCATCACGAAGACCATGGCCTGCACGGTCGGGTAGTCGCGCTGGCTGACCGCCTGGATGAGGGCGCTGCCCATCCCGGGAACCACGAAGATGATCTCCATGATCACGAGCCCGCCCAGGAGCCGGCCGCCCCACCATCCGATGAACGTGATCACCGGCAGCAGCGAGTTGCGCAGGGCGTGCCGATAGACCACCGCGCGCTCGGCCAGCCCTTTGGCCCGCGCGGTGCGCACGTAGTCCTGGCGCACCACCTCGAGCATCTGCGATCGAGTGAGGCGCGTGATCGGCGCGCTGATGTAGTAGGCCTGGGCCAGGGCGGGCCAGATGAGCTGCTTGAGGTTCTCGATCGGGCTCTCGGTGAACGAGACGAACTCGAGTGGCGGCAGCCAGCGAAAGAAGCGCACGAGGCCGTACAGGATCAGCGCCCCCGTGAAGAAGAGGGGCAAGCTCAGCCCGCTCAGGCTGACCAGCCGCGCCAGGTAGTCGAGCGGCCGGTTCTGCCGCACCGCCGAGACCACCCCGAGCGGCACCGCCCACACCATCGCGATCACCAGGGTCAGCAGCGCGAGCTCCATCGAGCGCGGGAACCGCTCCTTCAAGATGTCGACGACCGGCCGGCGCTGCAGGTAGGACTGCCCGAAGTCGCCCCGCACCGCCCCCGCGATCCAGTCCAGATACTGGCTGACGATCGGGCGGTCCAGCCCCAGCTCCTGGCGGATCTGCTGGATCTGCCGCTGCTGCACCGCGCTCGACTCCGAGCCGGTCTGGTAGACGAGGATCTCCGCGATGTCGCCGGGCACGAGCCGCAGCAGGACGAAGATCAGGATCGAGGCGCCCAGCAGCGTGGGCAGGAAGAGGAGGAGCCGGCGCAGGACGTAGACCGACACGGATCAGGCCGGGCGCGCCGACGTGCCGGCCCGCGTCTCGGCGGAGGCCTCGCGCGGCCCCCTCACAGCCGGTGTCGGCGGATGGTCTTGGCCATCGCCTCCGGGCTGAAGCCGAGCTGGAGCAAGGCCGCGCCCAGATCGAAGGACTCGCGGTACGCGGCGATCTTGCCGTCGCGCTTCTCGAAGAGGCTCATGCCGCGGAAGCGCACCGGGCGGCCCGCGCTGCGGGGAATCGCGTCGCTCACCGTGTAGGCGAACGTCCACTCCGCGCCCGCGCCGGTCTCGGTCTCCACGATCGTCTCCATGGTCCAGCGGTAGTCGCGGCCCTCGCGGAACATGCGCTCGAACATCGCCCGCAGCTGATCGCCGCCCGCGTGGCCGCCGAAGAAGGTGTCGTGATAGGACCCGTCCGGCGTGAAGCACGCGACCAGGGCCGCGACGTCCTGCTTGTTGAAGGCCCGCTCGAACTCGCGCACGATGCTCATGGCCGTCTCCCGAACGACGCCGGCCGGCGAACCCGGCTCAGCGGATCACGAACTGCAGGTGGCGGTGGGCCTCGCGCAGGGCCGCCTCCGCCTGCCCCGGCGTGGCCGCGCGCGAGAAGATGAAGCCGAGATAGCGTGACCCCTCGGGCAGCGGCACGACCTCCTGTCCCTTGTGGAGCGAGATGGTGAGGTCTTCGATGGCCGCGACCGCGCGCGCCTCGTCGAGCCCGCGCACCTCCTCGAGCACGCCCCCGCGCGGGATCGGGATCATCATCACCGCGGCGGCGGCGGGCTGGCGCTCGAACAACGTCACCGGCCGGTCGAGGGCGGCCCTCAAGATAAGTTCCTCGAGCGACATGCCGGTGCCGAAGCGGAGCGTCCGCCCGCACAGCCCGCCGATCGAGCGCGCCGCGACCTCCAGCACCACCGGCTCGACCCCGCCCGCGGTCGGCCGCAGGCGCAGCTCGGCGTGCACCGCGCCGTCGGAGAGCCCGAGGGCGCGCGCGGCCCGCGCGGTCACGTCCACGATCGCGCGCTGGACCGGGTCGGGGTGCCGGGACGGGGTCACGTAGATCGTCTCCTCGAAGAAGGGTCCGTCGAGGGGATCCGGCTTGTCGAACAGCGCGAGGGCGCGAAGGACGCCGCGCTCGAGCAATCCTTCGAGGGCGACCTCGACGCCGGGGACGAACGATTCGACCAGGATCTCGTCGGTGCCCGCGCCCAGATCGGCCACGTCCGGCGCGCGCAGGATGGCCGCGAGTCGCGCGAAGGCGGCCACGAACGCGTCCTCGTCGTCGGCCCGGATCACCCCGCGGCTCGCCGAGAGCACCAGCGGCTTGAGCACACACGGGTACGCGACGCGACGGGCCGCCGCGCGCGGATCGTCGTCCACCGAGACCAGCGTGAACGCGGGCGACGGCACCCCCCCTCCGGCCAGCCGCTCGCGCATCACCCGCTTGTTGCGCGTGGCCTGCGCGGCGGCCAGCGGGTTCACCCGCAGGCCGAGCGCCTCGCCGATCGCGGAGGCGACCACGGTGGTCGCGTCGTCCACCGGCACCACCGCGTCGATGGGCCGGCGCGCCGCGTAGCCGCGCATCTCCCGGGCCGCCGCGGCGGGATCGCGGAAGGGCAGCGTGAGCAGATGATCCGGGAACTCGCCCGACATGACGTTGGGCCGATCGGAGGCGATCACCAGATCGACGTCCAGCGTCCGGGCCGCCTCGACGAAGTCCTCGGTCCGATACGTGGTGGTGGGAATCAGGAGCAACAAGCGCTGGAAGTGCCCCATGGCCGCGGCGGACCCGAGTTTATCACGCCGCCCACCGCCCGCAGTTTGGTATACATGAGAACCCGGCTCCCGTCCGGGATCCCGCAGCGGCGAGGAGGCGATCACCATGCGCGTCGGCGTCATGATCGAGGGGCAGGAAGGGCTCACCTGGGAGCGCTGGCTCCGGCTGATCGACGCGGCCGAGGACATGGGCTACGAGTCGCTCTGCCGATCGGATCACCTCACGAGCCTCGCGGGCGATTCGAAGCGTCCCTCGCTCGAGACGTGGACGTCGCTGACGCTGGTGGCGGTGCGCACCCGACGCATCCGCTTCGGTCCGATGGTCTCGCCGGTCACGTTCTACCAGCCCGCGCTGCTCGCCAAGATGGCGGTGTCGCTCGACACCCTGTCCAACGGCCGCATGGACCTGGGCATCGGCGGAGGCTGGAACGAGCCCGAGCACGCGACCTTCGGCATTCCGCTGCCCCCGGTGAAGGAGCGGCTCGATCGACTGGAGGCGGCCGCGCGTTACATCCGCGCGCTCGGGGTGGGCGAGCCGGTCACCCTCGACCAGCCCTACTACGGCCTGCGCAAGGCCGAGAACTATCCCCTGCCCACCTACGGCCGGCTGCGCGTGGTGGTCGGCGGACGCGGCGAGAAGCGGACCCTGCGCATCGCGGCCGAGTTCGCGGACGAGTGGAACGTCACGCGGGTGGACCCGGACGGCTTCCGCCAGAAGCGCGAGGTGCTGGCCCAGCATTGCGCGGCGGTGCGCCGAGACCCCGAGACCATCGCCCGCTCGCTGATGATCCCGCTCGCGATCGGGCGCGATCGGCCGGACGTGGCCCGCCGCATCGCGGCCGCGCGGGCCATCTTCCCCCAGGTGCCCGCCGACGACGAGGCGTGGCGCAAGGCGAGCTTCCTGGCCGGCACCCCCGGCGAGGTGGTGGAGAGCCTCGAGCAGTGGGAGGCGGCCGGGGTGCAGCGCGTGCTCCTGCAGATGCTCGACCAGGAGGACCTGGCCGCGCTGGAGCTGTTCGCCCGTCACGTGCTGCCGCACGTCAAGTAGGCGGCGGCGCGATGGGGGTCTTCCTCACCGCCGACGGCCTGCTCGCACTCGCCACGCTGTCCGCCATGGAGATCGTCCTCGGCATCGACAACGTGGTGTTCATCGCGATCCTGGTCGGTCGTCTCCCCGAGGCCCAGCGCGAGGTCGCGAGGCGCCTCGGGCTGATCCTGGCCCTGGGCATCCGCATCGGGCTGCTCTTCACGATCTCGTGGATGATGAGCCTGACCGAGCCGCTCTTCACCGCGTTCGGCGGCGCGGTGTCCGGGCGCGATCTGATCCTGCTCGGCGGCGGCCTCTTCCTGATCTTCAAGGCCACCTGGGAGGTCTACGAGAAGGTCGAGGCGGATCCGCACGAGCAGGCCGCCGCGGCCGTCCGCGGCGTGTTCGTGTGGGTGCTCCTGCAGATCCTGCTCCTCGACATCGTGTTCTCGCTCGACTCGGTGATCACCGCGGTCGGGATGGCGAACGACCTGTCCATCATGATCACCGCGATGGTGATCGCGATGCTCGTCATGCTGGCCTCCGCGCGGACGGTCAGCCGCTTCATCGACCAGCATCCGAGCCTGAAGATCCTGGCCCTCGCGTTCCTGCTGCTGATCGGGGTGATGCTGGTGGCCGAGGGGATGGGCACCCACGTGAACAAGGGCTACATCTACTTCGCGATGGCCTTTTCGCTGCTGGTCGAGCTGCTGAACATGCGCTACCGGCGCGGCCGGCGGCCGGCGCGCGCGCGGCACTAGGTTCCCGCGCGCGCCTCCACCGCGAGACGGGCCAGCACCAGGGTCAGGGAGACCAGCACCGGCCCGACCACGAGCCCGATCGGGCCGAACGCGCTGACCCCGCCGAGCACGCCCAGGAACACCGGGAGCGTCGAGATCTGGGCGCGCCCGGAGATGAAGAGTGGGCGGAGGACGTTGTCGGCGCTCGACACCACCACCACGCCCCACCCGGCCAGGAAGAGAGCCGCGATCCACCGCCCTTGCAGGAACAGCACCGCGACGGCGGGCACCCACACCAGCGGGGTGCCGACGAGCGGGATGAGCGCGCCGACCGCGGCGAGCGCGCCGAACACCAGGGGCGAGGTCAGGCCCACCAGAGCGAAGCCGGCGGCTACCAGCACGCCCTGCACGAGGGCGGTCAGCAGGGAGCCGAAGACCACCGCGCGAATGACCGCGCCCACGTGCTCCACCAGGTGGTCGCGCCGCTCGGGGGCCAGCGGGATCAGCCCGACCGCGGTTCTCACGATGGCGTCACCGTCGCGCAGGAAGAAGAAGAGCAGGAACAGCGTGACCGCCAGCCCCACCATCGCGTTGAGCGCCCCGACCACGAACGAGCCGCTCAGGAGCACCATCTTCTGCAGCAGGCCCTGCACGCCGCTCATCAGCCAGTCCTGGATCTGGTCGGCGCTCACCGGGGCCCTCCGGGCGGCCCAGTCGATGGCCCGGGTCACGATCGGAATATTGAACACGTCGCCCGGATCCGAGATCCCGGCCTGGGCCACCAGGGCCTGGACGCGGCCGAACAGGTCGCGGGCCTGGCTCGCGAAAGCCAGGCTCAGCAGCGGCGCGGGGGCGATCAGCACGATCGCGGTCGCGACCGTGAGGCCGACCGCGCTGAGCGCGACGCGTCCGCGCGCGCGGCGAACCAGGATCCGGTGGAGCGGCGAGAGCAGGAAGGCCAGCAGCATCGACCAGAGGGTCGGCTCGAGGAACGGCCGCACGATGAGGAACAACGCGCCGCCGAGCAGCGCCGCGGTCGCCAGCGCGAACACGCGCGAGTAGAACCGGTCGTCGCGCGCATTCATCGCCGGCTGCCGAGCTGGCGCAGCGAGATCCCGTGCAGCACCCAGGCCAGCGGCACCAGGAACGCGGGCAGCCAGATGTAGGGCGCGCTCCCGATGAAGGTCGTGGGGGGATCGGTCGCGATCATCCGGAACGGCGTCGGGGCGGAGAGCTGCGCGTGCACCACCACGTTCAGCAGGATGAGGATGCCCGCCACGTTCCACCACACCGCCACCCGCTCCGGCCACGCGCGGCGAACGAAGCAGTAGTAGGCCACCACCGGCGCGGTCAGTCCGACCAGGATGTCCACGTTGCGCCCGGTGAAGGTCATGATCTCGGGCGCCACCCCCGCCACCGCGAGCCGCCACAGCACGATCTCCACGACGATGCGAAAGCTCTGCGCGGCGACCGGCCACGCGCGCGGCAGCGCGTCCAGCCACGGCCGGGCCGCGGGCGAGAAGACGAGCGCGAGCATGGCCAGCAGCGGCGGCCCGATGGCCAGCAGCATGTGCGGTGGCAGCGACCGGAAGTCGACGAAGAACTCGCGCTCGGCCATCGCCACCATGAGGGCGAGCCAGCCTACCAGCCCCACCGCGGCCAGCCGCACGCCGCGGCGCGCGGCCGGTCCGACGCGGCGCGCGGCCCGCGCCGCGCCGGCCAGCCCCACGATGAGCATCGCGGCCACGACGGCGACGAACAGCGCGGTGATTCCAGCGGGCGCGGTCGGCAGCATCGCGGCATGGATAGCACATCTCGCGCGCGAACGCGGCATGAACACGCGCGTCAGGCCCATGACACCGGTCCCGGCGGGCGCGCGCTATGTGCCGATTCTCGCTCGACCGCGCCCCGCCGCGGGGGCTGGCACCGCGATTGCTCCATCTCCGCCCCGCGGAGCCTCTTCCCGACAACGGCAAACCCGTCGTGAGACGGGGACGCAAAGCCACGGATCAGGGAGTGCCCCTGACGGCCGGGCTACCGAAGGAAGGCGCTCGAAGCGCTCACCGCCCTCGTCGGGATCTCAACGCTCCGCACACAGGAGGATCCTGATGAGAAAGATGCTGTCCCGCTTCGTCGTCCGTCGGCTCGCGGCCCTCGCCCTCATTCTCTTTGCGCCGGTTCCCGCCGCGGCAGACGACGCCATCATGGGCATGGATCAGTACAAGACGAGCAAGGCCCGCACCCTCGCCACCACGCACGAGTCACAGCTCAAGCAGATGCGCGAGGAGATCTACTACTGCATGCCGTGGGTCGGCGTGCAGAAGGCGGGCATCGGCTTCCGCCAGCCGCGGTTCGCGGTGGAGGACGATCGCTACCTCTCGGTCTGGATCGTGATCGACCAGGACGAGGACGCGCGCTTCTCGGCGTTGCCGCCGGAGCGGCGCGCCTCCGCGATGTTCTCCCGCTACGGCACCGACCTGCTGCGTCGCATGACCTCGATCCAGCCGGTCGTGGCCGATCCCAACGTGTACGGCTTCTCGGTGGTGCTCTCCTGGCTCAAGCCGGGCACCGGCAAGGCGGCCCAGCCGGTCAACGAGACGCTCGCCCTGTTCGCCGACAAGCAGACCACGCTGGGCTTCCTCGGCAAGCGGGTGAGCGGCCCCGAGTTCCTCCGTCGTGCCAAGTTCGCGGTCTTCGACGGCACGACCGAACTGGGCCGGCTGCCGATCGAGGTCTGGGAGGATTCCTTCGTGAAGACGTTCAAGGTCGCCAACTACGAGGCCCCCAAGGGCCAGAGGTGCTCGGGCTAGTCCCCGGTACGAACCCAGGCCGCTCGGAAGGGCCCGACGCGAGAGCCGATGAAGCCGACGGGTCCTTCCGGGTGGCCGCTAGGTGACGGGAAGACGGTCGCCGGCCCGGTACCACACCGGGTCGGCGGCCGGCCGGAACAGCTTCACCCGCGCGGTACCGTGCGCGGTCACCGCCCCGTCGGCCGCCACCACCCACGCCCCTTCCTCCAGGCCCAGCACCGGATTGCCGTTGACCACGTGATACTCCCGGATGCGGTCGTCGCGCGTCTCGCTGAACGGCGCCATCGCGGGATCGGTCGCCTGGTAGTGGGGATTGATGTTGAAGCCCACCAGCCCGAGCGCGTCGAACCGATCGAGCCCCACCACGTTCCAGTCGTTGGTCGTGAGGATCGTCGGCCCCGCGACGTTGGAGCCGGCGCTCGCGCCCATGTACGGCATCCCCGCGGCCACGCGCGCCCGGATCGCCTCGAGCAAGCCCGCGGCGCGCAGCCGCTGCAGCAGCGCGTAGGTGTTCCCGCCGCCCATGAAGAGCGCCTCCACGTCGGCCAGGGT
Organism: Candidatus Methylomirabilota bacterium; assembly: GCA_035315345.1. Lineage (NCBI taxonomy): Bacteria > Methylomirabilota (SeqCode) > Candidatus Methylomirabilota bacterium. Next base: position 31,096 of record DATFYA010000110.1, on the reverse strand, counting down.
CGCGAGCGGCTCGTCGTTCCAGCGCAGGTGGACGAGGTCCAGCCCCGCGCCCTCGGGCGGGGCGGGCTCGAGCGCGGCCCGGATGCGCTCGAAGTAGACGGTCTCGTCGTGGAGGCTCGCCGCGGTGACGAAGGCGATGCGCCGACGCGGGCCCACGAACTCGGCCAGCGCGGCGCGGCCGACCGGGCCGAGCGGCCCGCCCGAGTGCAGCAGGACGCGCATCCGGCCTCAGCCGAGCAGGCGGCGGAGCTGCGCCATGGACTTCACCACGTAGTGCGCCACCCCGTCGGGTCCGCCCTTCGGAGCGAACAGGACCGCGGTCATGCCGACGCGGCGGGCGCCGCGCACATCGGAATCCACGCTGTCGCCCACCATCGCCGCCTCGTCCACGGACAGCCCCATGCGCTGCAGCGCCAGCTCGAAGAGCGGAGGCTCCGGCTTGCCGATGACGATCGGGCGCGCCCCGGCGGCGGTGGCGACGGCCTCCACGATGGCGCCGCAGCCCGGCAGGAACTGTCCGTCCTCCAGGGGCAGCCGCGCATCGATGTTCGGGGTGACGAACACCGCGCCGCCGGCCACCGCCCGCGCGGCCGCGGTCAGGCGCTCGTAGGTGAAGTCGAAGTCGTTGCCGACCACGACCACCGTCGCCTCCCCGGCGGCCCCGATCGGCACCACGGTGTGGCCGGCCTCCCGCAGCACCTCCGCCAGCTCGGGGCCGCCGATGGCCAGCACCGGGCAGCGGCCCCATCGCTGGGCCACGACCTCGCCCAGGATCTCGAGCGGGGTGAGGACCTCGGCCTCCTTAGCCTCGACGCCCAGGCGCGCGAGCTTGCCCTGCATGGTTCGGGCGCGGGCCCGCGAGTTGTTGGTGAGAAAGCACAGGCTCTTGCCCTGCTGGCGGATGTGGCCGAGGGTCTCGGCGGCGCCGGGCATCAGAACCTCGCCCGTCCAGACGCAGCCGTCCAGGTCGAACACGAAGCCACGCATCTCGCGCAGGGATCGGCGGGTCGGGCTCATGACTGCCGGCCGGATGTTAACACGCGTGCCGCGGGCCCGGCAGCGAAGCCCGGCGGCGCCTGCCGGAAAACTTTGGGCGCGAGCCGGATCGCGCTAGATTTGACGCAGCCATGAGTCGAGGCCGGACGTATACGCTCCGGAACGCGGCCTCCATCGTCTTTGCCCTGACGGCCGTGATCCCGCTGCTGCTGTTCACCTACACGCTCTATTCCCTCGACCTGCTCAAGCTGACCCAGGCCCAGATGGGGCTCGGCACCGCCCTGGCCTGCGCGCTGGTCGGGCTGTTCATCTTCTCGAACCTGATGGGCCGGCTGTCCGAGGTGCTGCGTTATCTCGAGGAGCGGGACGTCTCCGACCAGGTCGGGACCGAGGTCAGCCCGCCCTCCCGCAGCCCGGCGGAGACCGGCTCGCCGGCGCGGCCGCTGGTGGCGGCGGGCGCCAACGGCCCGACGGGGCCGACCTTTCCCGGCGGTCTTCTGGTCCCCGGGCTCGGCACCATCACCGCGGCGAGTCGGGCCGCCTCGGCGGCTCGACAGGCCGCGGGCGTGTTCGACGAGGTGCAGAAGACGATGTGGCACGCCGAGGCGCAGCGTCATCTCGGTCGCCAGGTGCTGATCTCGGTGAAGAACGCGCCGGAGCCGGTGGCCGGCAGCCTGGCCCAGATCGCCGACGACGGCGTGCTGCTCGAGCAGGGCGATCAGCGGGTCGCGGTCAGCTACCTGCGCATCACCAACATCGAGAGCGACCCGGTCGTCGACTAGCGCCCCATCCCGCCCCGCCGGCGCAGCACCGCGCCGAGCGCGAGCCGCGCGCGCGCATCCTCCGGCTGCCGAAGCAAGGCCTCCCGGTACGCGGCTTCCGCCTCTCGCCATCTCCCCTGCCGGGCCAGCAGATCGCCGAGTCGCGAGTGGGCGTCGACGAGATCGGGGTTGACCTCGATCGCGGCGCGATAGGCCGCTTCGGCGTCGGGCGTCTTGCCCTGCCGCTCGAGCGCGGTCCAGAGACCGAAGTGGCACTGCGAGTCGTCCGGCCGGACGGCGAGCCCCTCGCGGAACGCGGCCTCGGCCTCCTCGTAGGCCTCCTGCAGGAGGAGCACGGTGCCCAGGCCCCGGTGCGAGGCGATGCGCTGGGGCTTCACCAGGATGGCCTCGCGGAACGCGGCGACCGCCTCGTCGAGGCGGCCCGTCTCGGTGAGCAACTCGCCCAGGTCGCCCCACGCGCGCGCGTAGTCGGGCTTGAGCCCCACCGCCTCGCGGAAGGCATCCTCGGCCGCCGCGCGCTTGCCTTGCGAGTAGAGCGCCATGCCGAGCCCGCGGTGCAGCGGCGCGCCGTCGGGCTTCAGCTCGAGCGCCTGCCGATATGCCGTCTCCGACTCGGCGTGGCGCCCCTGCCGCCCGAGGCCCAGCGCGAGGTTGGAGCGCGCCACCACGTCGTGGGGATTGAGCCGCACCGCTTCGCGCAGCGCGGCCTCCGCCTCGAGGTGACGGCCCTGTCGGCCCATCGCGATACCCAGCTCGACGTGCAGGTCGGCGTTGGCGGGGTCCAGCGCGACGGCGCGGCGGAACTCGCCCTCGGCGGCGCCGAGCAGCCCCTGCGCCTCGAGGGCCAGGCCCAGGTCGGCGTGCAGGTACGCGTCGTCCGGCCGGATCTGGATCGCTCGCTCGTACACCCGCGCCTCCTCCGACCACTTGCCTTGTCGCCGGTAGATCATCGCGAGCCCGAGATGCGCGTCGATGAGCGCGGGCTCGCGCCGCACCGCCTCCAGCAGGACGGCCTCCGCGTCGCCGTAGCGGCCCTGGCGCTCCAGCACGCGGCCGAGCCGCGCGCGCCATCGGGCCCCGATCGCGTCGAGACGTGCGGCCCGCGAGTAGGCGGCCACCGCCTCGCGATACCGGCGCTGGCGCTCGAGCATCATGCCGAGACGCCCGTGGAAGGCCGGCTCCCTGGGCCGGAGCGCCGAGGCCGCGCGGTACTCCAGTGCCGCTTCGCTCCATCGCCGCTGCCGCCGCAGGGCGAGGGCCCGGTGCAGATGCGCGCGGAGCGAGTGTGGGTCGAGCCGCACCACCTCGCCGAAGGCGGCGGCCGCCTCGGCGTGCCGTCCCTGGATGGCGAGCGCTTCGCCGAGCCCACGACGCGCGACCGCGCTCGACGGGGCGAGACGGATCGCGTCCTCGAACACCGGCACCGCCTCGTCGGCGCGGCCGAGGCGGAGCAGGGTCACCGCGAGCGCGTGATGGGCCTCCGCGCTGGTCGGGGCCAGCCGCGTCGCCTCGCGCGCCGCCTGCTCCTCCTCGGCGCCCTTGCCCTGCCGCCGGCACGCCGCGGCCAGCCGGAGCCACGCCACCGCGTGGTCGCGCTTCCAGCGCACCGCGGCCCGGAAGGCGGCCTCGGCCCTCGCCCACTGGCCCACGCGCTCGAGGACCAGGCCGAGCTTGAAGTGGGCCTTCACGCTGCGAGGCTCCAGCGCCAGCGCCGCGGTCAGCGCGTGCTCGGCGTCCGCGTAGCGCCCTTCCCGGAGCGCGCGGTCGCCGCTCTCGAGGCAGAACGCGAACTCGGAGGTCACGAGTCTCCGCGGATGGCGATCTGGTCGAGGACGAGGTCGACGACGCGCGAGGCCGCGTCGGGGCGACGCAGCCGGCGGAGCGAAGCCTGCATGCGATCGATCGTGTCCGGATCGCCCAGCACCCGGTCCAGGAGCCGACGCAGCTCGCGGCGCGAGCGGGCCACCAGCGCGATGCCCGCCCGCGAGGCGAAGCGCTCGTTGCCCCGCTCCTGGCCGGGCAGCGAGCCGTAGAGCAGCAGCGGCACGCCGGCCGCGGTAGCCTCGGCCAGGGTCATGCCGCCCGCCTTGGTGACCAGCAGGTCCGCGGCCGCCAGCAGCGCGGGAACGTCGTCCACGTAGCCCGTCACGCGCAGGGGACTGCCCGCGGCCAGGCGCGTGAGCCGATCGCGCAGCCCATCGTCGCGACCCGCCACCACCACCGCTTGCATCGGCCGCTCCACCGCCAGCAGCGCGCGGACCACGTCGGTGAGCCGGCCGAGCGAGCCCTGCGTGCCCGCCATCGCCACCACGGTGGGAAGCAGCGGCGCCAGCCCGAGCGCGCGGCGCGCCGTCGCCGGATCGGGCAACCGCGAGAATCCCGCCCGCACCGGCACGCCGGTCACCACCACGCGGTCCGGCGCGATCCCGCGCGCCACGAATTCGTTCCGCACCTCCTCGGCGGCCACGCAGTAGCGATCGACCGGACGCGGCATCCACTGGCTGTGGGCCACGAAGTCGGTCACCGCGGTGGTGTGCGGTGGCACGCGCCGTCCGGACGCGGCGAGCGTGGCCATGGCCGCGGCGGGCGTGGCGTGCACCGTCACCACCGCGTCGGGCCGCATGGTGTCGAGCAGATGGGCCAGCCGGGTCGTGCCGAGCCGGGTCATGCCGAGGGCCAGCGGCGACTCGGGCTCCAGCCGATCGCCGAGCGAGTAGCCGAGCGCCCAGACCCCGGGCGCCCAGCGCAGCAGCCAGTAGTAGAGCGCGCGACTCGCGCTCGCGAAGCCGGGATGAACCAGGTCGCGGAAGTGGTCGACCACCGCCGGCTCGGCGCCCCGCGCCGCGAACGCGGCGGCGAGGCTGCGGGCAGCCTCGGCGTGGCCCGATCCGTAGCTGGCGGAGAGGATGAGGACGCGCATGACGCTAGAGCGCGATCGGCTCGTCCACGAGCACGGTGTAGCGGCGCGGCTTGCCGCGGCCCGCGTCGGCCGGATCCACGTAGAGGATCGAGCTCTGGCCCCGGATCTGCGCGGGCAGCACCGAGAAGCGGATGAAGCTGGTCTCGTCCTCGCGGGCTGCGACCGCGAGCACCGGCTCGCGCCCGCTCTCGAACCAGCACTCACCGGGCCGGACCACGTGCGGCGCGCCGTCGGCCACCGTGACCTCGAGCCGCCCGCGGAGCAGGCACCGGATGCCGCCGCCACGGTGACGATGACGCGGGGCCACGCCGCCCGGCTCGAAGTCGACGCGGTCACAGCGCATGAGCCAGGCGGCGCCGCCCGCGAGATCGAGCGGATGCTCGAGCAGGACGCGGCCGCCCGCGGGCGCCGGGGGCTGCCGCACCACCTCGACGCGATAGAGCCGCGCGCCGTCCGTCCCGGCCCGCGCCTCGTCGTGGCTCGGGCCCAGCGCGGGGACCGGCGCGCCCGCGGCGCCGTCCTGCAGCGTGCCCGCGAGCACGAAGAGCACGCGGGGCACGCCGCGCCGCGGAGCGGGCGGCGACGCGCCCGCGGCGACGCGATCCTCGATGAGGCGCAGCGAGTAGGCCATGAGCGGCCTCCATAGTAATCGCTTGGCCTGGCCGCACGAAACCCCTACCCTGTCCCGGTGACCGCCGCCGCCCTCCTCCTGGTCGTGGGTGCGGCCGTGCTGCACGCCGGCTGGAATGCGCTCGCCAAGCGGGGCGGTGATCCGGTGGTGTTCCTCTGGTGCGTGGGCGTGGTCGCCTCGGTGGCGTACACTCCCATCGCGCTCACCGCGCTCTGGCCGGCGGGCGTGCCGACCGCCGCGGTCCCGTTCGTGCTGGGCACCGTGATCCTGCACGCCGCCTACTTCTTCACTCTCGGCCGCGCCTACGGGTCCGGCGACTTCTCGCTCGTGTACCCGATCGCGCGCGGGCTCGGCGTGGCCCTCGTCCCGCTCGCCGCGCTGGCCCTCTTCGACGAGCGGCTCTCGCCGCTCGGCTCGCTCGGCGTGGTACTGGTGGCCGCCGGGATCTTCGTCCTCCACTGGCGTCCCGGCGGCTGGGGCCGCGCCGCGCTCGGGGGCTCGGGGACCGGGTGGGCCCTCGCCACCGGGGTGCTGATCGCGGCCTACTCGCTGCTGGACAAGGCGGGGGTGGCGCGCATCAGCCCGCTCGCCTACATCTGGCTGATGGAGGTGGGCTCGTGCGCGCTGCTCAGCCCGGTCGCGCTGGCCAAGCGCGGCGTGATGCGCCGCGAGTGGCGGATGAACCGCGGCACGATCGTGGCCGCCGCCCTCATGAGCCCGACCGCCTACCTGCTCGTGCTCTTCGCGTTCCAGCTTTCCAAGACCGGCTACGTGGTCGCGGCCCGGGAGATGTCGATCGTGCTCTCCGCGATCATCGGCAGCGTCTGGATGAGGGAGGGCGCGCTCGGCCGCCGGCTCGCCGGCGCGGGCGTGGTGCTGGCCGGCGTGGCGTGCGTGGCATTCGCGCGATGAGCGCCGCCGACCCTCGCGCGAGGGCGGTCCGGTGAGCACGGTGGGCGCGCTCGAGGCGGGCGAGCGCCGTCGCGGCCGGCTCCTGGTCGCGGCGGCCGCGGTGTGCTGGAGCGGCGGCGGGCTAATGGCGCGCCTGGTGGACACCGATCCGTGGACGACCGTGTTCTGGCGCGGGATTTTCTGCGCGAGCTTCCTCGCGGTGGTAACTGCGTTCCGGGAGCGCGCCGGCACCCCGCGCGTCCTCGCCGCGATGGGGGCCACCGGGCTCGGCGTTGCGGTCTGCTTCGCCATCGGGTCCACCTGCTTCATCATGGCGCTCGCCCGCACCGCGGTCGCCAACGTGCTGATCATCCAGAGCCTGAGCCCGTTCATGGCCGGCCTGCTCGGCTGGGCCTGGATGGGCGAGCGGGTCGCGGGCCGGACGTGGGCCGCGATGAGCGTCGCGCTGGTGGGCAGCGCGATCATGCTTTCGCGCTACGTCCATTCCACGCCGGCGGCCGGCTCGCTCAGCGGCGATCTCCTCGCCTTCACGGTGGCGCTGTCCTTCGCCAGCGCCATCGTGCTCCTGCGGCAAGGCCGGCAGGTCCAGATGCTGCCCGCGGCCGCGCTGGCCGCGCTGCTCACCGCGATCTTCGCCTCGCTCTCCGCCCGCCCCGCGACCGCGGACGCGCGTGACCTCGTGCTGCTGGCGATCTTCGGCGCGGGTCAGCTCGGACTCGGCATGATCCTGTTCACCACGGGCGCCCGCCGCATCCCGGTCGCGGAGGCGTCGCTCATCGCGGTGCTAGAGAGCGTGCTGGGCCCGGTGTGGGTGTGGCTCCTGCTGAGCGAGAATCCGGGACTGCCGTCGATCGTGGGCGGCCTGATCGTGCTCGCCGCGCTCGCCGGACACACCGCCGCCGACCTGCGGCTCGAGCGACGCGGCGCCGGCGCTCAGGCGGGATTGCGGAACCGCTCGTCCACCGGCACCCGATAGGCGTCGGCCATGCCCACCACCGGGACCAGTTCGCCGCGCATCGCCTCGCCCGGCGTGATCACCGGCTTGATGCTCTCCCAGGTCCGGCGCACGGTCGGCGGATGGTTGGCCAGCGCCTTGCAGAAATCGTTGATCCGGTCCGTCTTGCGCGTGGCGATGATGTCGTCGTAGACCGCGCGCGCCTCGGCGCTGGCCGCGTCCAGAGTGGTGAGGGGCATCGGAGCGGCTCCGTGTTCGCCTACTCGCCTCGAAGGGTCGGGTCCAGCACGTCGCGCAGCCAATCCCCGGTGCGGCTGACCACGATCGAGGTGACCATGAGCACGAGGCCCGGGAACGTCGAGATCCACCAGGCCGAGTCGAGGTACTCACGCCCCTCCTGCACCATGCCCCCCCAGGACGGGGTGGGCGGCTGGATCCCCAGGCCGAGGAAGGACAGCGTCGCCTCCAGCACGATCGCCCGGGCCAGCTCGAGGGTGGCGATGACCACGATGGAGGAGAGCACGTTGGGCAGCACGTGGCGCAGCACGATGCGCGCGAGCGAGCCGCCGAGGGCGTGGATGGACTCGACGAACTCCCGCGAGCGCACCACCAGCACCTGGGAGCGGAGGATCCGCGCGTAGGACACCCACCCGGAGAGCCCGATCACCACCACCAGGGTCGGGAAGCTCGGCCCCAGCACCGCGATGATCCCGATCGCGAGCAGGATGAACGGAAACGCCAGCTGCGCGTCGGCCAGGGTCATGATGATGCCGTCGAGCCGGCCACGGCTGAAGCCGGCGGCCAGGCCGGCCGCCGAGCCGATCACCCCGCCCACCACGACCGCCGCGAACCCGATCACCAGCGAGACCCGCGAGCCGTAGATCACCCGCGAGAGCACGTCACGCCCCAGGTGGTCGGTGCCGAGCACGTGCGCGCGGCCGTCGGTGCCGCTCCAGGTCGGCGGGTGAAGACGCCCGCGAAGGCTCTGGCGAACGGGATCCTGGGGCGCGAGCAGCGGCGCGGCCGCGGCCACCAGCAGGAGCGCGGCCACGAACCCCGCGCCCAGCAGCACCAGGACCGGCATCCGGCGCCGCCGGGCCTTCACCCGGACCGCCGGCGCGGGCAGGACCGCGTCAGCCGGCGCGGACGCGGGGATCGAGGACGCCATAGATCAGGTCCACGCAGAAGTTGATGAGGATGAACATCACGGCGGCCAGGAAGACGGTGCACTGCACCACCGCGTAATCCCGGTTGTAGATGGACTGCACCGCGAGCCGTCCGATGCCCGGCCAGGAGAACACGGTCTCGGTGACCACCGCGCCGCCCATCAGCGTGCCGAACTGCAGGCCGGTGATGGTGACGATCGGAATCGCCGCATTCTTCAGGGTGTGCTTGGCCACCACCAACACCTCGGCCAGGCCCTTGGCCCGCGCGGTGCGGATGTAGTCGGCGCGGAGCACCTCGAGCACCGCCGACCGCGTGAGCCGGGCGATCGAGGCCATCGTGAACGCGCCGAGGGTCAGCGCGGGCAGCACCAGGTTGCGCCAGTCCCCGCGGCCCGAGGTCGGGAAGAGATCGGCCTTCAGCGACAGCAGCAGGATGAACAGGATGCCGAGGAAGAAGGTCGGCGCCGATTGCCCGATCAAGGCGACGCCCATCGCCACGTGATCGATCACGGTGTTGCGGCGCATCGCGGAGAAGAGGCCCACCGGCACCGCCACGATCGCGGCGAGCACGAAGGCGGTGAGCCCCAGCTCGAGCGTGGCTCCCAGGTAGCCGCGCACGACGTCGAAGGCGGGCTCCCGGAAGTGGATCGAGCGGCCGAAGTCCCCGTGGGCGAGGTTGCCCAGGAAGATCGCGTACTGGGCAGGCAGCGGCTTGTCGAGCCCCAGCTCGCGGCGCACGCGCAGGATCTCGCTGTGCGGCGCGTCGGGCGGGAGGAGCAGCGGCACCGGATCCCCGGACAGGCGCATGACCACGAACACCACCGTCGAGACCAGCCAGAGCGCGATGAGGGCGCGGAAGAGACGGTGGCCGAGGAACGGAAGGAATCCGCGCAATGTCAATCCCTCCCCTCACCCTCTCCCGACGACCGGGAGAGGGCGGGGTGAGGGGGTCGGTTCAGGCGCGACGGAGCTTGAGGTTGAAGCGGCGCAGCTCGAACTGCTGGTTCGGGTTCGGCGTGAACTCCACGTACTTCTGCAGCCCGTAGTCCTCGTACGGCTGGATCACCGGCAGCCAGGGGAAGTTCTCCAGGAAGATCTTGGTCATCTCCTTGTAGGCCTGTCCACGGAACTTCTCGTCCACGCTGAAGCGCGCCGCGGCGCCCAGCTCGTCGAACTTGGCCTCGCGCCAGTAATCTTGAGGGCCGCCGGGCCCGAGAAGGCGCCACATCATGCCGTCCGGATCGCCGAGCGTGGAGGTGGGGTCCGACCAGAACACGCCCTTGAAGCTCTTCTCGCGATTCTTCTGGGCGCGCACCGAGTACTCGATGACCTCCACCTTCACGTTGACGCCCACGTCCTTCCACATGGCCGCGATGGCTTCCGACATCGCCTTGTCCTGCGCCACGTAGGCCACCGTGGTCTCGATGTAGACCTCTTCGTTCTTGTAGCCGGCCTTCTTGAGCCGCTCCTTCGCCTCCGCCGGGTTGTAGGCCAGGGGGGGCAGGCTCGTGTCGAAGTGGTTGTCCCCCTTCGCGATGGGCCCGCTCGGGACGACGCCGCGGCCTCGCCACAGCTCCTTGACGATCGCCTCGCGGTCGATGGCCAGCGAGAGCGCCTGCTTGACCAGCGGGTTGTCGAGCGGCGGCCGCTTGCTGTTCACCGCGAGCACGTACAGGCCCGCGTAGAGCGCGCCGGCCACCCGGGTGGAGGCGTTGCCGGCCACCCGCTCCCCCTGGTCGGGCGGCAGCTGGGTGATGACGTCGACCTCGCCCTTCAGCAGGGCCGCGATGCGCGGCGCGGTCTCCGGGATCGGCCGCATGATCCAGCGGTCCACGTCGATCTTGCCGCCCCAGTAGTCCGGATTGGCCTCGAGCACCGCGCGATCGTCCTTGACCCACGAGCCGAACTTCACCGGGCCGCTGCCCACCGGCTTGGCGTTGAAGGTGTCGTTGCCGACCGACTCCAGATACTTCTTGGGCACGATCTGGCCGCCGTAGAAGGCCAGCCGCGCGGGGAGGAGCGGATCCGGCTTCTTGGTGGTGATGACCACCGTCGACGGATCGGGCGTCTCGATCTTCTCGATGGTGGCCAGCGCGGTGGCGACCATGGTCTTGGCCGTCGGATCGTAGGTGCGCTCGATGCTGAACTTCACGTCGGCCGAGGTCAGCGGGTCGCCGTTGTGGAACTTGACGCCCTGGCGCAGCTTGAAGCGCCACGTGGTCTGCCCCTCGAGCTTCCACTCGGTGGCGAGCCCCGGGTAGAGCTTGCCGTCGGGATGGCGCGAGGTGAGGTTGTCGAAGAGGTTGAACGACACCCGGATGTCGTTCGAGGACGTGCTGAAGTGCGGATCGAACTTCGACACGTCTCCGCTCTGGGCGGTGATGAGCTCCTTCTTCTGGGTGGTCTGCGCCAGGGCCGGTCCGCTCGCGGTCAGGGGCACCGCGGCGGCGGCGCCGAGGGCGGCCGCGCCTTTGAGCAGGTCGCGTCGAGTCAGCTCCATGTGATGACTCCTCCTCAGTGTGATTGACGTCAGGTCTGCGTCTGGACTCCGCGTCGGACGGCGGGGGCCGCTCGCGGTGCGCCATTCTACAAGCCGGGTCGCGGGCTGGTCAAGGCCAGGCAAACATGCCAGAATCCTGGCGCCATGACCCCCACTGCGGACATCGTCATCATCGGCGGCGGAGCCAACGGCACCAGCACCGCCTTCCACCTCGCCGCCATGGGCGCCCGGCACGTGCGCCTGCTCGAGCGCCGGCATCTGGCCGCCGGCGCCACCGGCAAATCGGGCGCCCTGGTGCGCATGCACTACACCAACGAGCACGAGGCGCGCCTGGCGCTGGAGAGCCTGAAGATCTTCCGGGACTTCAAGGCCATCGTGGGCGGCGAGTGCGGCTTCGAGGCCCCGGGCTTCCTGCAGCTGGTCCCGCCCGGGTACGAGGCGGCCCTGCGCCGGAACCTGGCCCGCCAGCAGCGCCTCGGCATCGAGACGCGCGAGGTCTCGCGGGAGGACATCCGCACCCTCTTCCCCGAGTGCCGCACCGACGACATCGGCGCCGCCGCCTGGGAGCCCGGCTCGGGCTACGCCGATCCCAGCGCCACCGCGTACGGCTTCGCGGCGGCCGCTCAGCGTCTCGGGGTCACGGTCGAGACCGGCTGCGAGGTCACCCGCATCCTGACCGAGCGCGGCCGCGTCACCGGCGTCGAGACGGCGGGCGGGCGCGTGCAGGCCCCGGTGGTCGTGCTGGTCCCGGGCGCCTGGGCCCAGCCGCTGCTCGATCCGCTCGGGCTCGACTTCGGGCTGCAGCCGTTCCGCATCCAGGTATCGCTGTTCCGCTGGCCGGCCGCGCTCACCCGCAAGCATCCGGTGGTGATCGACGCGGGCCAGAAGGCGTGGATCCGCCCGGTGGACGGCTCGCTCACCCTCATCGGTGTGGAGCTGGGCGCCGCGTACGGCGGCGATCCGGACAAGCTGCACGAGGGGGTCGACGAGGGCTACGTGGCGCTCTGCCGCGAGCGGCTCGGCCACCGGCTACCCCTCTTCGCGGACTCCACCATGCGGGGCGGCTGGGCCGGCATGATCATGATGAGCCCGGACGGGCGGCCGATCATCGACCGGATCCCCTCCCTCGAGGGGCTGTACGTGATGCTGGGCGACTCCGGCACCTCGTTCAAGACCTCGCCGGCCATCGGCAAGTGCCTCGCCGAGTGGATCCTCGAGGGCCAGCCGCGCACCGCCGACCTGGCCCCCTTCGGCGCGCGCCGCTTCGCCGAAGGGCGCCCCTGGGTCGACGAGGACAACTACGGGCGCGAGCGCCTGACCATCTCACGCTGATCCGGCGCTCCGCGACGAGGGCCGGGCCCGCTACCGCAGGCGGTACAGGCGGAGCGGGGCGTCCACGTTCTTGAGGGCGCGGACGCCGAGGTCCTCCATCGCCACGTCGGCGGCCAGGCGCTGGCGCGTCGAGTCGCTGATCACCACCTCGCCGTCGCCGGCCTGCGCGGCCAGCCGGGCCGCGATGTTGGTGGTCATGCCCGACGCGGTGTAGGTCCAGCGCGTCCCCGCGCTGCCCTCGATCTTCGTCGCCCCCAGCAGGGCGGGCCCGGTGTTGACGCCCACGTGCATCGTGAGCGGATCGAAGCGGTCGGCCAGCTCGGCGCCGATCTCGGCGGCGCGCCGGTGGATGGCCCGCGCCGCGTCCACCGCCGCGCGGGCGTGATCGCCCTCGTGGAAGATCACCATCAGCCCGTCGCCCGCCGTCTCGTTGACATCGCCGCCGTGCTTGACGATCTCGTCGAGGAAGGCCCCGAAGTACCGCTCGACCAGGGCGGCGAGGTCGTCGGGGGCCAGCCGCGCGGACAGCCGGGTGTAGCCGCTGATGTCGGTGAAGACCACGGTGACGTCGGTCTCCCGCTTGTCGAGCGAGGGTGCCTCCGGCGATTCCTCGATGAGCTGGCGCACCCGGCGCGGCACGAACTTGGCGAGGCTGCCGCGGATCAGCAGGCTGCGCTCGAGCTGCTGCGCGTAGTCCAGCACCTGCCGGTGCGCCTCCGCATTGGCCACCGCCACCGCGGCCTGGTCGGCCAGCGTCTCGAGCATCTCGAGGTCCTCGCCGGTGTACGCGGCCTCCGAGCGCTTGGCCCCCAGCACCAGGAGCCCGCTGAGGCGCGTCTGAAAGCGCAGCGGCACCACCACCTCGGCGCCGAGGGCCTGGTAGGCAGCGATCGCGGCGGCGCCCGCGGCGGCGTAGCGTGGATCGGCGGCGAGCTGGTAGCGGGAGAGCGCCCCCGGCGCGACCTCGAGCGCGGTCAGCACGTCGCGGGGCAGCCCGTCCACCAGGAGGCGCGCGGTCCGCACGTGCATCGACGACTCGATGGTGGTGGTGAGCCGCTGCGTGATCTCGTCCAGGTCGAGCAGGCTCGACATCGACCGCGCCAGGCTGCGCATGGCCTGCGTGTAGTCGTAGCGCTCGCGGAAGAACGTGCGGTCGACCGCCCGGCGCACCCGCTCGCGCAGGGGGTTGAACAGCAGGACGACCAGGAACATGAAGCCGGCCGAGAACCACGGCGACCGGGTGAGGTCGGCCTGGGCAAGCAGGGCGTTGGCGCCCGCCAGGAGCAGCGCGTAGGCGCCGGTGATGAGTCCCGCGAGCCCGGTGTAGATCACCGAGCGCCGGATCACCACGGTGGCATCGAAGAGGCGATAGCGGACGGTCGCGTAGCCGATGGCGGCCGGGTACAGCAGTACCAGCGCCGAGCCGACCTGTGGATCCACCGGCGAGGCATAGAGGTGCTGCAGGGGCCAGAGCATCAGGGTGAGCCAGCCGCCGAGCCCGAGCGCGATACCCAGCAAGAGCACAGTCGTCTGCTGGTCGATGAGGGGCGAGGCGGCGCGCCGCTTGGTGTCCAGCAAGGCCCCCACCTTGATGGGGAACGACAGCGCGCTCAGCAGCGACAGCACCGCGGCCGATGCCGGGTAGATCCAGCCGTCGACCAGCAATCCGGGCGCGAGCCGTGCGATCAGGACGAACGAGCCGGCGCCCAGCAGGCCCAGCGCCACCGCCAGCCGGTAGAGCCGCGGGATCACCCGGTGCTGCTCGAGCCATCGCTCGCGATCGGGGTTGGCCGGATAGGTCAGGAAGAAGATCCACCCGTGGATGGACAGCAGCGGGGCGATCAGGCCGACGAGCGCCGCGGCGTAAGTGCGCGCGCCCAGCACCGCCTCCGGCACCGCCACGTTGCTGACGGCCCAGAGGCACATGTAGAGGAGGAAGCGGCGGTTGGGCGCCGCGGCCGGGTTCTGCACGTAGACCGCGGCGCCCACGCCCAGCATCACGAGCGAGACGAGGAAGTAGACGCCGAAGTGGTCGACGAGGCGGGTCCAGGTCAGCGGCCGCGGGGTGATCGCCACGCTCGACCGCTGGCCGGCGCGCTCGATCCCGTAGCCGACGGGGCCGCTCGCCTCGCGCACCCGCGCGGCGAGCGTGAGCGGAGATGCGCCATCGACGGCCACCACGCGGTCGCCCGGTTGCAGGCCGGCCGCGCGGGCCGCCGGGTCGACCGGGAAGACGCGAAAGTCGGGCGCGGCGAAGAACCCCGGATAGGGCCGGCCGGCCTCGCCGGCCAGGCCCAGCAGCAGTCCCAGGACCACCGCGAGGCTGACCGCGACCAGGAGCGAGAACCGGGAATCCCAGCGCGCCATTGCCCGTTACGACGAGCCCGAGGGCGGGCTCGTCACCGTACTCAGGCCAGCACGGCCGCGCCCGCGGCGGCGCACTCCTGGTCCTGCTCGCCGGTGCCGCCGCCACACCCGATCGCCCCGATCACGCGCCCCTTCACCACGATGGGCACCGCCCCGTGGCTGGGAAGGACCTGCCCCGACAGCACGCTGCCCACGTGCGTCCAGAAGGGCGCGCCCTTCGCCACGCGCTCGGCCAGGTCCGCGGTCGACATCCGGAAGCTCGCGGCCGCCATCGCCTTGGCCCGTGAGGTTTCCGGCGTGAAGAACCCGGTGCCGTCGCCCCGCGAGCACAGCACCAGCCGTCCCGCCTCGTCCACCACCGTGATCGTCATCGGGGTACCGAGGTCGTCGGCCTTCTCCCGCGCCGCGCGCGTCGCGCGCTCCGCCATCGCCAGCGTCAGCTCGATCATCGCCGGACCGCCTTTCTCGCTTCGCTCGGGAATCGTGCGACAGCGCCAGCATTGAATCCCGCCCCATCCGGGCCTGTCAACGTCGGCGCCGCGCGGTCTGCCGAGATCCGTCCACCATCCGGCTCGATGGGTGACAAAAACTCGTGCGCCACGTCAATAGGTGGGGCTGGTCGAGCGCGCCCACCGCAGGGAAAGTGCTTGTAACGATGGCGCTGCATACCCTATGCTGGCGCCTGATGCGCTCTGGCACTTGGATTGCTCCCAGGGTGCCGGGGCCGTCGACCCCCACCACCCCGGGACCATGATCCAGGCCAACCAACGATCGAAAGGACGAACGACGGTGCGTCTCGGATTCGGCATGCGACAGGCGGCGCTGTTGCTGGGAATCCTCGGTCTCGCGCTCGGCGGCTGCGGCACGATGTCGGGCGAGCTCCGCAGCGAGTCGATGATCGCGGCCACCCCCGCGGCCCCGGCCGACGCCCCCGACGCGAGCGAGCCCGTCGCCAATGCGCTGGCCCCCGACCCACAGCCGACCGGCGCGGTCGTGGAGCCGCACGCCGGCGAGCAATTGCTGACGCCAACCGTCGCGTTCTCCCCCGCGTCGTTCGCGCCGCTCCCCGACGACGCGCAGCCGTCCTTCATGGTCGCCTCGCTCATGCCGCTCATGGTGAGCCAGGCCACCGGCCCGCGGCTGGCGCAATCCCGCCCGGCCGAATCGGCCGCGCCGACGGAGGGCGTGCTCGAGGAGTACGACCCGTGGGAGCCGTTCAACGAGAAGATGTTCACGTTCAACTACAACATGGACCGGTACGTGCTGAAGCCGGTCGCGAAGGCCTACAACGTCGTGATGCCGGACCGGCTCCAGCAGATGATCGACAGCGGCTTCGACAATCTGCTGGTGGTCCCGCGGGTGGTGAACAATCTCTTGCAATGGCGGCCCAAGGGCGCCGGCGCCGAGCTGGGTCGATTCCTGATCAACAGCACGTTCGGTATCGGCGGCCTCTTCGACATCGCCAAGCAGGAGTTCGGGCTGCAGAAGACCCGGGTCGACTTCGGCCAGACCCTGGGTATCTGGGGCGTGAGCCCCGGTCCCTTCCTGGTGCTGCCCTTCCTGCCGCCCTTGACCGTGCGTGACGGCATCGGGACCGCGGTCGACGGGGCCATGGACCCGCTGAGCTACGTCCTGCCCTTCATCTGGACGCGCCTCGGAATGAAGATCGGCAACACGATCAACGACCGCGCCCTCAACCTGGACCTCTACCAGGGCTTCGAGGAAACCACGGTCGACATGTACAGCGCGGTGCGGAACGGCTACCTGCAGCGCCGCGAGAACCTGATCAAGTCTCAGCCGCCCTACTAGCCCGCGCGTCGCGTAGCATCCCGGCTCGCCGAGCCCGGGTCTCCTGGCCTCCTGCTGACGCATCGCAATGCAACTCCTGCCGCCTTTTTTTGTTGACACGCCTTCGACGACCGCAATATGTTGGGCTCCGTTTTGGTCGACACACTACATATGCACAAACCTTCACAGCGGCCAGCTTCGAGACCTGACGCTTCGGCGTCGCACCAACCCGCCTTCCCCATCTGAAGTGGTCCGTGTCGACTGATCGTGCCGTGGTCGTCGTTTCGCCTGCGCTTCCCAGCCGAAGCGCATTCAGGAGGAGTCCATGAGAGTCGCCCGCCGATTCACCAAGGAAGGCCAGAGTCCCTACGCGGGGATCCAGTTCGACCAGCGAGCCTCGGAGATCAAGAATCCCGACGGCTCCACGGTCTTCCGCCAGGAAGGGATCTCGGTGCCGTCCGGGTGGTCCGGGGTGGCCACGGACATCCTCGCCCAGAAGTACTTTCGCAAGTCGGGGGTGCCGCAGTATGCCGCCGACGGCAAGCCCCTGCTGGACCGGGAGGGCCGGCCGGTCCTGGGCGGTGAGCGGGACGCCCGGCAGGTCTTCCACCGGCTGGCCGGCTGCTGGATGCACTGGGGGGAGAAGTACGGCTACTTCGACACCCCGTCGGACGCCCGCGCCTTCTACGACGAGCTCTGCTACATGCTGGCCGCGCAGATCTCGGCCCCGAACTCGCCGCAGTGGTTCAACACCGGGCTGCACTATGCCTACGGCCTCACCGGCCCCGCCCAGGGCCACCACTACGTCGATCCGGATACGGGCATCCTGACCCGGGCCACCTCGGCCTACGAGCGCCCGCAGCCGCATGCCTGCCAGCCCTACCACGCGCTGGTGTCGACTCCCGACGGGCCGATGCCGATCGGGCAGATCGTGACCCACGCCCTGGTCGGGATGGAAGTCTACGACGGCCGCGACGAGGGCACCGGCACCACGCGGGTGGTCGCGGTGAAGGAGAACGGCGAGAAGCCGGTCTTTCGCATCGAGCTGAAGAACGGGGTGGCGGTCGAGGCGACCGGCGATCACCTCGTGTACGCGATCGTCAACGGCGTGGCCAGCTGGCGTCGGGTCGACGAGATCGAGCCGGGCTCGGCGCTGCGCCTGTCCACCCGCACCGACGTGCGCGCCGGCTCGCAGGAGCCCGACGTCGACGAGGCGGCTCTGGTCGGCTGGCTGCAAGGCGACGGGTTCGTCGGTCAGGACGGGCTCGGGACCGAGCACAGCCTCGCCGTCGAGTTCACCACCATCGACAAGGACGAGCTGGACTTCGTGGTCGAGCGGATCCACCGCGTCTTCGACGGCGTGCACTACCACGTCCGCTCGGTCGAGACGCGCACGCCGGGCCTCGACATCCACCGCGTCCGTCTCTACGGCGAGCGGCTACGCCCCTTCGTCGACAAGTACGGCCTGTTGCGGTCGAGCGCCGACCACGTGGTGCCTCCGGCGATCCTGCGCGCCGGCCGTCCGGCCCAGGCCGGCTACCTGCGCGCGCTGTTCCAGGCGCAGGGCTCGGTGCGGGTGCGCTCCTACTGGGCGCGGCTGGCCGACGTCACGCTGTCCTCGACCTCGGCGGGGCTCGCCCACGGCGTACAGGCCCTCCTGCTGAACCTCGGCATCTACTCACGGGTCGGGCGGGGCGCGGAGAGCCGCGAGAGCCGGCGCACCCCGTACGTCGTGTTCATCGCGCACGCCGAGCCGCGCGCCCGCTTCCGGGAGCTGATCGGCTTCGTGTCCGACGACAAGCGCCAGACCCTCGACACCGCGTGCTCGCCTCAGTTCGCGGGCCGGAGCCTCCCTGCGCTCAAGGACGAGACGGTGGTCCGGGTGGAGTGCGTGGGCGTGCAACCGGTCTACGACATGCAGACCGAGAGCGGGCAGTACCTCTCCAACAACGTCATCGTCCACAACTGCTTCATCCAGTCGGTGTCCGACGACCTGGTCAACGACGGCGGCATCATGGACCTCTGGACGCGCGAGGCCCGCATCTTCAAGTACGGCTCGGGCAGCGGCACCAACTTCTCGAGCCTGCGGGGCGAGAACGAGCCCCTCTCCGGCGGCGGCAAGTCCTCCGGCCTCATGTCCTTTCTCCGCATCGGCGACCGGGCCGCGGGCGCCATCAAGTCGGGCGGCACCACCCGCCGCGCGGCCAAGATGGTGATCCTCAACCTGGACCACCCCGACATCCTGAACTTCATCCGCTGGAAGGTGGTCGAGGAGCAGAAGGTGGCCGCGCTGGTGACCGGCTCGCGGCTGACCAGGCGGCGCCTGCAGGCCGTCCTCGGGGCCACCCGCACGCCCGCCGGGCTCGAGGCGGATCCCCGGAAGAATCCGATGCTGCGCGCGGCGGTGCGCGAGGCGCGGGCGGCGATGGTGCCCGACGGCTACATCCAGCGGGTGCTGCAGCTGGCCAGCCAGGGCGTGCGCGAGCTGGACTTCCCCGAGTACGACACCGACTGGGACAGCGAGGCCTACTACACCGTCTCCGGACAGAACTCCAACAACAGCGTCCGGGTGCCCAACTCGTTCTTCGACGTGCTGGCGCGGCGCGGTCAGTGGGAGCTGAGGCGACGGACCGACGGCAAGAGCGCCGGGACGCTCCCGGCCGAGCAGATCTGGGACGAGATCGCGCATGCGGCATGGGCCTGCGCCGACCCCGGCGTGCAGTACGACACCACGATCAACGAGTGGCACACCTGCCCCGAGGACGGGCGCATCAACGGCAGCAATCCGTGCTCGGAGTATCTCTTCCTCGACGACACCGCCTGCAACCTCGCCTCGATCAACCTGATCAAGTTCCTGCGCGAGGACGGCAGCTTCGACGTCGACGGCTTCCGGCACGCCTGCCGGCTGTGGACCACCGTGCTGGAGATCAGCGTGCTGATGGCCGCCTACCCCAGCGCCCCCATCGCCCAGCGGAGCTGGGACTTCCGCACGCTCGGCCTGGGCTACGCCAACATGGGCACGGTGCTGATGCGCCGGGGCATCCCGTATGACTCCGCGGAGGCCGCGGCGATCTGCGGGGCGGTCACCGCGATCATGTGCGGCGAGGCCTACGCGACCTCCGCGGAGATGGCCCGCGACCTGGGCCCGTTCCCCGGCTACGCCAAGAACCAGGCGCACATGCTGCGGGTCATGCGCAATCACCGGCGCGCCGCCTACAACACGGCCCCGTCCGAGTTCGAAGGCCTCAGCATCACCCCGACCGGGATCGACCCGGCTCACTGCCCGGCGCCGCTGCTGCAGGCCGCGCGCGAGACGTGGGACCGCGCGGTCGGCCTCGGCGAGCAGTTCGGCTACCGCAACGCCCAGGTCACGGTGCTGGCCCCCACCGGCACCATCGGGCTCGTCATGGATTGCGACACCACCGGCATCGAGCCGGACTTCTCGCTGGTCAAGTTCAAGAAGCTCGCGGGCGGCGGCTACTTCAAGATCATCAACCAGAGCCTGCCGGTCGCGCTGGAGACGGTGGGCTACTCCCCCCCCGAGGTCGAGGACATCGTGGCCTACTGCGTCGGGCGCAAGACCCTGCGCGACGCGCCCGCCATCAATCACGAGACGCTGCGGGCCAAGGGCTTCGACGAGGCGGGGCTCGAGCGGATCGAGGCGGCGGTAGAGACCGCCTTCGACATCTCCTTCGCCTTCAACGCGTGGACGCTCGGCGACGGCTACATCGCCGCGCAGCTCGGCATCAACGACGCGCAGCTGGGCGAGTGGAACGGCAACCTGCTCCGGGCCCTCGGCTTCACGTCCGCCGACATCGAGGCGGCCAACGACTACTGCTGCGGCACCATGACGGTGGAGGGGGCGCCGCACCTGCGGCCCGAGCACCTGGCGATCTTCGACTGCGCCAACCGCTGCGGCAAGCGGGGCACGCGCTTCATCGCCACCGAGGCCCACATCCGGATGATGGCGGCCGCGCAACCCTTCATCTCGGGAGCGATCAGCAAGACCATCAACATGCCGCAGGACGCGACCATCGAGGACGTGAAGTGGGCCTACGACCTCTCCTGGCGCGGCATGCTCAAGGCGGTCGCGCTCTACCGCGACGGCTCCAAGCTGTCGCAGCCGCTGAACTCCACCGCGGACGAGGACGACGAGAAGGCGGCGGCGGCTGACGTGGAGGCGGTGGCCGAGAAGATGACCGAGCGGGTGGTGACCCAGTACCTCCGCGAGCGGCATCGCCTGCCCGACCGGCGGAAGGGCTACACCCAGAAGGCGGTGGTGGGCGGGCACAAGGTCTACCTCCGCACCGGTGAATACGAGGACGGATCGGTCGGCGAGATCTTCCTCGACATGCACAAGGAGGGCGCCGCGTTCCGCTCCCTGATGAACTGCTTCGCGATCGCCATCTCGCTCGGCCTGCAGCACGGCGTGCCGCTCGAGGAGTTCGTGGACGCCTTCGTGTTCACGCGCTTCGAGCCCAACGGGATGGTCAAGGGCAACGACCGCATCAAGATGTCGACCTCGGTGATCGACTACGTCTTCCGCGAGCTGGCCATCACCTATCTCGGCCGCACCGATCTCTCCCACGTGCCCGAGGAGGACCTGCGGGCCGACGCCATCGGGACCAAGCCGGGCCAGGGCCCGGTGGCCGCTGCGGGGCCGGCCGCGGCGCCCCCCGCCGTCGTGCCGATTCCCGCGCCGACCGCGCGGCCGGCCCCCCCGCCGGTGACCGCGCGGGCCGCCGCTCCGATGAGCGGGGGCAGCGGGCCGGTGGCCGAGCTCAAGACGCTCTCCGCGTCCGAGATGGCCCGGCTGAAGGGCTACGAGGGCGATCCCTGTGGCGACTGCGGCCAGTTCACGATGGTCCGCAACGGCACGTGTCTCAAGTGCATCACCTGCGGAACGACCACCGGCTGCTCCTGACGTGACCGCCGGCCGGGCCCCGGGGCCGATCGCCCGGAGCCCGGCCGCGCGCCGCCGTTCATCCGCCGTTCGCCTCGCCCGCCTCAAACGGTATGATGGCTCGCCCATGACCCAGACCCGCTGGCCCGAGGCGCGCGCTCCCCGCGGCATGGTGGCGACGCCCCATCTCCTCGCCACCGAGTCCGGCGTCGCCGCCCTCCGCGCCGGCGGCAATGCCCTCGACGCGGCCATCGCGGCGGCCGCCACCATCGCGGTCGTGTACCCGCACATGAACGGGCTCGGCGGCGACAATCTCTGGCTGATCCACGACGCGCGGAGCCAGCGCCTGCGGGCGCTCACCGCGGTGGGCCGGGCGGCGCGTGCGGCCAGCATCGAGTGGTATGCGGAGCGCGGGATCTCCGGGGCGCTGCCCGCGCGGGGGGGTCCCGCCGCGCTCACGGTGCCGGCGGCGGTGGACGGCTGGTGGCAGGCGCACGAGTACAGCCGCTCGCGCATGAGCTCTCCGGTGGGATGGGCGGCCCTGCTGGCCGATGCGATCCACTACGCGCGAGAGGGGTTCTCCGCCTCCGACGGCCAGCGCACGCCGCCGCCTCGCGAGCCCGATCTCTTCGGCGAGCGAGCCCCCGAGGTGGTCCGCCGTAGCCTGTGGCCCCTCTACCATCCCGATGCGCTCCGGCGGGGGCCCCTCCGCCAGCGCGACCTGGCCCGGACCCTCGAAGCGATCCGCGACGGCGGCGCGGAGGCCTTCTATCGCGGCGACCTCGCCCGGCGGCTGGTGGCGGCCGCGGCCGCGGCGGGCAGCCCGCTGGCTGTCCAGGACCTGGCCGAGCATCGCTCGGACTGGGCGGAGCCGCTCCGCATCGCCTACGCGGAGGGCCAGGTGGCCACCACGCCGCCTCCCACGCAAGGCATCTCGGCCCTCGCGGTGCTCGGCATGACCGAGGGGTTCGACGTGGCCTCGCTGCTCGAGGCCGACTACATCCACCTGATGGTCGAGGCGACGAAGCTCGCCTTCGAGGACCGCGACCGCCATCTCACCGACCCCGCCTTCATGCGCGTGCCCGCGGCCGATCTGCTCGCGCCCGAGCGCCTCCGGTCGCGCGCCGGCCTGATCTCGCGTGAGCGCGTGCGCCGGGCCCAGTCCGCTGCCCCCGCCGGTGGCGACACCATTGCCCTGGTAACTGCCGACGAGCAGGGCAACGCCGTCTCGCTGATCCAGTCGCTCTACTTCACGTTCGGGTCGGGCCTGATGGCCGGCGATACCGGCGTGGTGCTCCAGAACCGCGGCTCGTTCTTCTCGCTGGATCCGGGGCACGTCAACGCGCTGGCGCCGGGCAAGCGGACGATGCACACGCTGATCCCCGCGATGTACCTCGAGGGCGGCCGGCCGCGCTTCGTCTACGGCACCATGGGGGGCGAGGGCCAGCCCCAGACCCAGGCCGCCATCCTCACGCGCCGGCTCTTCCGGCGGTTCGGGCCGCAAGCGGCGATCGAGGCGCCGCGATGGCTCTACGGCCGGACGTGGGGAACCGCGTCACGGGCGCTGAACCTGGAAGGACGGTACTCGACCGAGCTGGCGCGCAACCTCGAGGGTCGCGGCCACGAGGTGACGATGGGTGGGGAGTGGGACGATCTCTTCGGGCATGCCCACGGGATCTGGATCGCCCCGGAGGGCGGTTTCGTGGGCGGATCCGATCCTCGCGCCGACGGGGGCGCGCTGGGCTTCTAGACGTTGCCGCCGGCCAGCGCCTTGTAGAGCTCGACGCCGACCTGCGAGAGGTCGGAGCGGGTCTCGATGGGTAGCCCCGCGTTGGTCCACGCGCCGAGACCGCCCTTCAGGATCCGCACGTCCTTGAAGCCGATCTTCCGGAGATCACGAGCGACCTTCGCGCTCGTCTCCTCGTCGGGGCAGCTGCAATAGGCGACCACCGGCCGCGTCTTGTCGAGGTCGAGTCCGGCGAGGCTGTTGGCGAGATCCTCGGGCACCACCCGGATGGAGTCCTTGATCTTCAGCGGCAGCGCCTCGTACAGGTCGGTGCGGCGTGCGTCGAGAATGACCGGCGGGCTGCCACCCTCGGAGAGCCGGATGACCGCGGAGGGCTGGATCCGGTAGCGGTTCTTGTTCCACCGGTGCAGCCACTGTCCGCCGAAGCCGCCCGCGCTCAGCAGGGTCACCGCCACCGCCACCCAGAACCACGGGAACGGCTTCGGGCGCGGGTTCTTCAGCTGCTCCTTCGCCTCGACGATCATCCGGCGCACGTCGGGCAGGTTCGGGTGGAGCCGGTCCGCCTCCTCGAAGTGCTGCAGCGCGCCCGTGGCGTCGTCGGTGAAGAACTCGGCGAGGCCGGCGTACCAGACGTCGTTGAACTTGCTGCCCCCGTTGAGCTTGGCCGGCGTGTCCTTCACGAAGTCGGTGACCGCCGAGGACGGGATGACGAAGTTGAAGCCCTGCACGATCGAGCCCTCGGGTCCGGGGGCCAGCGAGACGAAGGTGAGCAGCCCGACCACGTTGCCACGGTCGTCCACCGCGGGGCCGCCCGAGTTGCCCCAGGCCGCGGGAGCGTCGGTCTGGATCACGGTGTTGTTGTTCCGGTCCTGCTTGAATCCCGACACCGCCCCGTTGGTGATCGAGGCTTCGATCATCGACGACTCGTTGAGCAGCTCGTGCGAGAGCACCACCCCGGGGAAGCCGATGATGTGGACGGGATCGCCGATCTGCACGGTGCGGATGTCCTTCAGCGCGAGCACCGGGAAATTCTCGCCCGGGATCTTGAGCAGGGCGAGGTCGCGGCCGGACATCTCGTTGACCGGCGGGCTGTACTTCTTGACCTCGGCCTTGAGCCGACCCTTGGCCGTGACCACGAAGACCTGCGGCTGCAGGTTGACCTTGGCGGTCGGGAGCACCGTGTCGAGGAGCTTCCGCTTGGCCGCCTCCTCCGACTCGGGGTTGTCGCCCGGCTGCAGCCCCTTCTTTTTCAAAACATCGGGCAGGCAGGCGGTGGTCACCGCGCGCTGGGCCTGCTGGTTGGCCAGCCAGCGGGGCGGCTCGTAGGCGGGCTGCACGACGTGGCCGTTGGTCATCAGCCATCCGTCGTGGGTGATCAGCCAGCCGGTGCCGGTCTCCCGGAAGACGGGCGGGGTGATCTTCCGGGATCCGGCCCCGCAGTCCAGCGTCACCTCGGACGCGACCTCGGCCACCACCAGGACGACCGCCGGCTTGGAGCGCAGGAGGGCTTCCTGGACCGGCAGGGACCGCTGGGCGAGGCCGGGAACGGGCAGTCCGATCGCCGCCGCCACAACAGCAGACACCAGCAGCGTCAGACGCAGTATCATGGGCCCACCGCGGCCATTCTACACTGAAGGCGGGAGCATATGAGTCGCCAGATCGCCGAAGTTCCCACGAGGACGTTCGAGCCCGGCACGGTCATCTTCCGCGAGGGCGACGACGCCAAGGGCGAGGCGTTCATGGTGCACGTGGGACGGGTGGAGATCCGCAAGCACATCGCCGGCGAGGAGCGTCTCCTGCGCACGCTCGCCAAGGGCGAATTGCTCGGGCACCTGGCGCTGTTCCGCAACGTCCCGCGCTCGGCCTCGGCGATCGCCGCCGACGCGGTCACCCTCATGGTCATCTCGGCGAACCGCCTCGATCACCTGGTGCGGGCGAATTCGGCGCTCGCGGTCGCGCTCATCCGCGACCTCGCCGCGATGCTGCTGTCCGCGGAGGATCGCCTGCGCGAGGTCGAGAACAAGCTGACGAAGCAGTAGGACGGCTCAGGCCCGCGCGAGCCCGAAGGACTCCGCCGCGAGGGCCGCCACGTGGCGGCCGATCGCCAGCGACGCGGTGGCCGCGGGCGACGGCGCGTTGACCACGTGCACCGCCCCCGGCGTCACGCTGATCTTGAAGTCGTCCACCAGCGAGCCGTCGGGCGCCACCGCCTGCGCGCGCACCCCGGCCCCGCCGCGCTCGAGGTCGGCGGTCGCGATGTCGGGCACCAGCTTCTGCAGCGAGCGCACGAACGCCGCCTTGCTCGCCGAGCGGTACATCTCGTAGGCGCCCACCCGCCAGTACTTGCGGGCCATGTGCCAGAAACCGCTATAGCCCAGCGTGCCCGCGAGCTCGCCCGCCTTCACGGTGCCGAGGCGGTAGCCCTCGCGCGCGAAGGCGAGCACCGCGTTCGGGCCCGCCTCCACGTCGCCGTGGATGGTGCGGGTGAAGTGGACGCCCAGGAACGGGAACTCGGGATCCGGCACCGGATAGATCAGGCCGCGCACGATCGAGCGCCGCTCCGGTCGCAGCATGTAGTACTCGCCGCGGAACGGGATGATGCGCACCTCCGGCGTCGCGCCGGTGAGGGCGGCCACCCGGTCGGAGTGGAGCCCGCCGCAGTTGACGAGGTGGCGCGCCTCCACCGGGCCGCGGCCGGTCTCGAGCACGAGGCCGCTCCCCTGCCGGCGGATCGCGGTGACCCGCGCGCCGGTGAGGATCTGCGCGCCGCGCTGCTGGATCAGCTCGGCCATCTTGGCCGCCACCTGCACGTAGTCCACGATGCCGGTCTCGGGCACGTGGATCGCGCGCACCGCGCGGCAGTTCGGCTCGTACTCGCGCACCTCCGCGGCTGAGAGCATCTTGAGGCCGCTCAGGCCGTTGGCCTGCCCGCGCTCGTAGATGGTCTGGAGCCGGGGCAGCTCGGCCTCGTCGGTGGCCACGATGACCTTGCCGCAGCCCTCCCACTTGATCCCGTGCGTGTCGCAGAACTGCTTCATGCGGCGGGCGCCGTCCACGCAGGTGCGCGCCTTCAGCGAGCCGGGCTTGTAGTAGATGCCGGAGTGGATGACGCCGCTGTTGTGACCGGTCTGGTGGCCGGCCAGCTGCGGCTCCTTCTCCAGCAGGATCAGCCGAAGGCGCGGATGCGCCTCGGTCAGGGCCAGCGCGGTGGCGAGGCCGACGATGCCGCCCCCGATGATCGCGAGGTCTCCGGACTGGGTCACGGCCGCCAGAATACCATCAGGGTCCGGCCTCCGGGGAGCCCCGGTGGTCCTCGGCGCGGTCTTCGGGCACGAAGCCCACCACCGCCCGGGCGTGCTCGATGTCGCGGTAGCTCCACTGGTTGTCGGAGGTGACGAAGAAGACGTCGAAGCGCAGGCCATCGGGCGCGAGCAGACAGCGCTCGATCATCTGGGCGATGTCGCGCCGGCTGCACCACACCGAGAATTCTCGCGGCCTCACCGGCCGGTCCTCGGCGCTCACGTGGCCGATGCGCAGGCAGATCATGGACATGGCGGTGGTGTCGGCGTAGTGACGGGCGAGCGCCTCGCCCCAGACCTTGCTGCAGCCGTAGAGCCCGTTCGGGCGCAGGGGCGACTCGTGGGTGAGGACCGGCCACTCGGCGACCTCGTCGTAGCGGCCGGCGGCCAGCGCCGCGTAGGGCGCGTCGCGCTCGATGCTGCTGACCGTCGCGCCGCTGCTCGCGTAGATCACGCGCTTGACCCCGGCGCGCCGGGCCGCCTCGAAGACGTTGTAGGTGCCGATCACGTTGTCGCGCAGCACCGCGTCCCACTCCCCGCGGTTGTCGGCGCTCGCCACGTGCGCGGCGAGGTGCACCACCGCGTCGACGTCGCGGAAGGCGGGAGCGATCGCGTCGAGGTCGGCGATGTCGGCCTGGTGGCAATCCACCCCGGGCAGCGGCCGTCGATTCAGGGCGCGCAGAACGAAGCGCCCCTCGAGGCGGCGGCGCGTCGCCTCCCCGATGAGCCCGCTCATCCCGGTGATCAGCACTCGTCGCATCGCGACGACCATATCACGAGGGCGGCGCGCCTTGACCGCGCCCCGCCCGCCCCGCTACTATCCGCGACCGGGAGGACATCGCCATGCTCGATCTCGGTCTCACCGGCAAGGTCGCCATCGTCACCGGAGGCAGCGAAGGGCTCGGCCGCGCCGCCGCGCTGCGGCTGGCCGCGGAGGGCGCGCGCGTCGTGATCTGCGCGCGCCGCAAGGACGTGCTCGAGCGCGCCGCGGAGACGATTCGCCAGGCGACCGGCGTCCAGGTCCTGGCCCATCCCGCCGACGTGACCCGGGCCGCCGACGTGGAGGCGGTGGTGAACGCCACGCTCGCCGCTCACGGGGGGATCGACATCCTGATCAACAACGCGGGTACGTCTTCCGCGGGCCCCTTCGAGCAAGTAGACGACGCGACGTGGGAGGCCGACATCCAGGTCAAGCTGATCGCGGCCATCCGCTTCTGCCGTCTCGTCATCCCCCACATGAAGACGCGCGGGGGCGGACGCATCGTGAACGTGACCACGGTGGGGGGCAAGACTCCGGCGGCCCGCGCGCTCCCCACCAGCGTCACCCGAGCCGCGGGCATCAACCTGACCAAGTCGCTGGCCAACGAGTACGCGCCGGACCGCATCCTCGTGAACACGATCTGCCTGGGCCTCGTGAAGAGCGCGCAGTGGGAGCGCCGGGCCAAGGGCGATCTGGAGGGCTACTACCGCGAGGTGGCCAAGCGGGTGCCGGTGGGGCGCGTGGGCGAGGCCGAGGAGTTCGCGGATCTCGCCGCGTTCCTCTGCTCCGCCCGCGCCGCCTACATCACCGGGACCGCCATCAACTTCGACGGCGGGATGTCGGCCTCGTTCTAGTCCGGGCTACGCCTGCTGGATCGCGCTGAGCCGGAAGGGGTTCGGCCCCACCGGTCGCACCAGCGTCCAGTACTCCTCGAACTTCACCGGCTCGGTCCGGCTGCCCTCGAGCACGCGCGCGCCGGTCTCGTCGGTGGTGTAGTCGAGCAGGCTCGCCAGGAAGTGCACCGTGACGTAGTCCTGCCCGCTCTCCTGCCACACCTCGGTGACCTCGGCCGACCGCACCGCGATGTTCTCCAGCCGGTTGATCTTGCGCTCCGCCCGCAGCCGGTCGCAGTCGCGTTGCAGGAGCGTCTGCATCTCCGGGGTCAGCACCGACGAGGCGGACGCCATGTCGCGCGCCGTCCATGCGCCCTGCACCTTGAAGAAGATGTCCGAG
Source organism: Candidatus Methylomirabilota bacterium (assembly GCA_035315345.1). Lineage (NCBI taxonomy): Bacteria > Methylomirabilota (SeqCode) > Candidatus Methylomirabilota bacterium. The sequence continues at coordinate 2,805 of DATFYA010000110.1, read as the reverse complement.
GCCGTCTCCGCGACGGCGCGCGGATCGAAGCCCGCGTCCATCTGGCGGACGTGGCCCAGCCCGCGCTCCAGATCGGACGGCCCGGCCGGCGGCTCCAGCACCGCGGTCTCCGCCCGACCGGAGGGCGGCGCGTCGTACCGGGACGCCGAGGAGCCGCCGTACCCGCCGCTGCCGTAACCGGCGGCCATCGCGTAGCCGGAACGCTCGGGCGCCTGCCGGCGCCGCATGTAGGAGATCGCGAGCCAGGCCAGACCCGCGATGATCAGGATCTCGAGCAGCCCGATGCCGCCGCCGGGGACGCCGCCGAAGAAGAGGCTGCCCAGCAGGCCGCCCAGCAGGAGGCCGCCGAACATCCCGCCCATCATGCCGCCCCAGCCCGGACGCGGCTGCGGCGCGGGTGACTGGTGGACCGGGGGCGAGGAGGGCTGACTCGGCGAGACGGGGCTCGACGGCGGCTTGGCCGGCGAGGAATAGCTGCGGGAGCCGCGGCTTCCGCCCGAGCTTCCCCCGCCCGCGCGCGCCCACGCCTCGCTCGCGAGCAGGAGCGGACACAGGGTCAGGACCAGCAGAACGGCCATCGCCGCGGTTCGCTTCATCGGATGACTCCTCAAGGGGCATGACTCCTCATGGGATCTCGGTCGTCCGCGGTCAGTATACGCGATCGCCGGAACTTTCCGCGGAGAGCCCGGTCTAAGCGGGCAAGGAGGACGCCATGAATCCACTGCGACGCTCGTTCCTGAAGCTCCTCGGCGGAGCCGCCCTGTCCGTGCCCGCCGAGGCCTTCGCCGAGCCGATCCGCATCCTGCCCGATGGCGACGCGCTCAAGCCCGCTCCGGTGGCCGGCCGGACGAGCCCCGACCTGCAGCGCATGCTCGCCGGCCTCGTTCCGGGACCGTCGATGACCCAGAACGCGCTCGCCGCGATCTGGCTCCAGGCTCCGGAGGGCGCGAGCCGTGCCACCACTCGGATCGTCACGCTCGACGAGGCGCGCGCCGCCTCCGCGCTCACGGTGACCGAGCGGGCGCAGGCCAGCGTGCCCGAGCTGATCGCCGACAATCGCGGCAAGTCGTACGTGCTGCTGCTGGCTGGCGAGATCCTGATCGGGGGCAAGCAGAACCGCGTGCTGCGCGAGGACCTGCTGCTGCCCCCGCTGAGCGGGCCCCGCAATGTGGGGGTGTACTGCGTCGAGCAGGGCCGCTGGAACGAGGGGCGAAAGGACTTCGAGAGCCGGAGCAGCGTGGTGCAGCCGAGCGTCCGCTCCGAGGTCTTGGGCAACGCCTCGCAGTCGCGCATCTGGTCCGGCGTCGCCGCCGCCTCGCGCGATCTCCGCGCGCCCTCGCCCACCGGCAGCTATCAGGCGATCTACGACAAGCCCGAGGTCCGCGCGCACCTCGACGCCGCCAGCCGCCGGCTGGATCCGGCGGGCGTGCCGCGCGCGCGGGGCGCCGCCATCTTCGTGGGACCCCGGCTCGCGGGTATCGACGCCTTCGACTCCCCGGACCTCTTCGCCCGCGAGTGGCCGAAGCTGCTGCGGGCCTACGCGCTGGACGCCTACGGATCCGCCGGCAGCTGGGACGAGCCGGCCGCGCGGAAGCGCGTCGAGAGCGTGCTGCGAGGCGCGGCCCGGGTGGAGGGCGGCCTGCGGGGCAACGCGGGGGTCGGGCAGCTCTTCGAATTCGGGGTGGAGCGAAGCCGGGGGGCCGCGCTGCTCTTCGAGGGCGCGGTCGTTCACCTGGCGATCTTGTGACCGGCGCGCTCGCTTGACCGTCGGACGCGCCCACGTATGATGCGGCCTCGCGGCGACTCGCACGCGGGCCCGGCCCACCGCGGACGCATCGCCCGGAAAGGAAGTGCGCGATGGCGGCGAGACTACCGTATCTCGATCGGTCGCAGGTCGGGCCCGAGATCCAGGCGATCTACGACGGGCTCCAGCAGGCGTCCGGACGGGTGCTGAACATCTATCGGCTGATGGCCCATCACGCGCGGTCGCTGCCCGCATTCCTGGGCTGGTACCCGCGGCTTCGCGAAGGGCCGCTCGACCTGCGCCTGCGCTATCTGGCGTACGTGCGCGCCTCGCAGCTCAACCGCTGCCGCTACTGCGTCACCCACAATGGGGCGGCCGCCCGCCGCGCCGGGGCGTCGAAGGAGCAGCTGGACGCGCTCGCCGAGTATCGGACGAGCTCGCTCTTCTCGGAGGCCGAGCGGCTCGCCTTGCAGTACACGGAGGAGATGACCACGCGCGTGCAGGTCGATCCGGCGCTGGTCGAGCGGCTTCGCGCGCTTCTCAATCCCGAGGCGGTCGTGCAGCTCACGCTGACCGTCGCCGCCGCCAACTTCACGAACCGGTTCAACGAAGCGCTCGGCACCGAGCTCGAGTTCGAGGAGGTCCGTCGTGAGTGCCCTCCCGGCCAGATCCATGGTTGCACGGCGCACGCGAGTCATGTCCGGTCTCTGACGGGCCTGTCGCCGCGCTGACGAGCCCGGCCGTCGCATCACCGAAACATCACCCGCGATTCCGGAGGCTTCGGGCGCATCACCCGTGGCACGTCGTATGCCGACAAGGGGCCAATCGCCGCCCGCCGGACCGCCACGAGCCGGGCGGATCAGAAAAGGAGCAGGACATGGCCCCGACCGAGGATGTGCTGGCCGACTACGTGGAGCGGCTCTTCGAGAAGGCGTCGCTGTTGAGCCTCGCGGTGACCGACGGATCGATCCGGCCGGACGCGAGCCGGCTGGCGCACCTCCAGTCGCTGGCCACGGAGCTCGAGTTCGGGCTCGGCATGGTGCACGACCGCCTCACCGAGC
>DATFYA010000109.1 GCA_035315345.1 Candidatus Methylomirabilota bacterium | reverse complement strand
ATGTCGCGGACGGCCAGCGTGACCGCGCTGATGTGCTCGATCGCCCAGGACGGCATGCCCATTGGTCGCACGATAGGCTTTGACCTGTCCACAGCGTTCTGGCAGGATCGGGCGCGATGATCGGCCGGCCGGCGCATCGAGCGGACCGCGCAGCGCCCGTACCAATCGCGGTATCCCGGATCAACGAGAGGAGACACGCATGAGGCACGTGAAGTGGGCGGTGGTGGCGGGCCTGGCCCTGCTGACCGTGGTGGCGGTGGGCGCGCTGCAGGCGCAGCAGCCGAGCGGCGAGTACAAGATCGGGGTGCTGGAGCCGCTGACCGGCAACCTGGCCGCCGAGGGCAAGCGGCACCTCGAGGGCTACGAGATCGTGCGCGACCTCATCAACGAGCGCGGCGGGGTCATGGGCAAGAAGCTGACGTTCGTGGTCGGCGACGCGGTCGATCCGACGGTGGCCGCCTCCGAGGCCACCCGCCTGGCCACCCGGGAAGGGGTCAAGATCATCACCGGCACCTTCTCGTCCACCCTCTGCGGGGCGGCGAGCGAGGCGGCGGCGCGCCAGAACGTCATCTACTGGGAGACGTCCTGCGTCGATCCGCGGCTCACCAAGCGCGGGCTCAAGAACGTGTACCGGACCGAGATCGACGGCACCGGGTTCGGCTGGTACAACATCGAGTTCATCGCCAAGCACCTGTCCCACCGCCTCGGGAAGAAGACGAACCAGCTGAAGATCGCCTTCCTCTCGGAGGACTCCTCCTACGGCCAGAGCGTCACCGAGTCCGCGCGCCAGCGGGCCAAGGCCGAGTTCGGGATGGAGGAGGTGGCGGCGGAGTACTACACCTTCACCACCAATGACCTGACCCCGGTGATCCTCAAGCTCAAGAACGCGAACCCCGACATCCTCCATCACATCGCTCGCAACCAGGACGCCATCCTCTTCTGGCGGCAGGCGCGGGAGCAGAACTTCCAGGTCAAGGCGGTGGTGCACGCGGGGGCGACCGGCTACGGGTCGCCCGACTTCGGCAAGGCCTTCGGCAACGACGGCAACGGGCCCTTCGCCCTGCTCGAGCCGGGCCCTGGCCTGATCATCGAGAAGTTCCGGCCCGAGGGCCAGCAGATCGAGCGCGCCTTCCGCGCCGCGGTGAAGGCGCGCACGGGCTCGGACGTGCCGACCGGCGGCCACCAGCTCGCGGGAGGCGGCCTGTGGGTCCTCAAGCTCGTGCTCGACGCGGCCAAGAGCGACGACCCGGACAAGTTCCGCGCCGCGGTCATGGCGATGGACGTGCCGGTCGGCTCCGCCATCAACGGCTGGGGCTTGAAGTTCGACGAGAACGGACAGAACACCAACGCCCGCGTGCAGCACTACATGCTCCAGTGGCAAGGCGGGCAGCTGGTCACGGTGTGGCCGGAGGAGTTCACCACCAACCGCGCCAAGTGGATCCCGCTCGGCGCCTGGGACCAGCGCAAGTAGCGCTCGCCGCCGGCCCGCCGATTGGCGCTCGCGCGCCCCGGGGAGGTCCCCCCGGGGCGTCGCGCTGCCGGCCGAGCCGCCGATCATGCACGCGATCCCCCAGCTCCTCGCCTCCACCCTCCTGCTGGGCGGCGTCTACGCGCTCATCGCGGTGGGGCTCACCCTCATCTTCGGGGTGATGCGCATCGTCAACTTCGCCCACGGCGAGTTCCTCATGCTCGGCATGTACCTCGCCTTCTGGTCGTTCACCCTCCTCGGGCTGGACCCCTACGTCACCCTCGTGCTCGCCCTGCCCGTCATCTTCGCGGGCGGGTGGCTCAGCTACCGCCTCGTGATGCGGCCGGTGATCAACGCCTCGCACAACGTTCAGGTCTTCACCACGGTGGGGCTGTCGATCGCGCTGCAGGCCGTGGCCCTCGTGCTGTGGAGCGCCGACGCCCAGTTCATCCGCACCGGCTACTACGCGGTGGTGGTGCGGTTCGGCGGGGCGGCCCTCAACCTCGCCCAGGTCGCCGCGTTCGTGGTCGCGGTGATCTTCACCGCCGCCCTCTTCGCCTTCATGCGCTGGTCCTACGCCGGCAAGATCATGCGGGCGACCGCGCAGGACCGCCACGCCGCCGCCCTCATGGGCATCGACACCGGCCGCGTCTTCGCCCTGACGTGGGCGGTCGGCATCACCTGCGTCGGCGTCGCGGGGGTGGTGCTCGCCCCGATCTATCCGGTGTATCCGTCGATCGGGCTCCAGTTCGTGCTGATTGCCTACGTGGCGGTCGTGCTGGGCGGCCTCGGCGACATGGCGGGCGCGCTGATCGCGAGCCTCCTGGTGGCGTTCGTCGAGGTGGTGGGGTCCTACGTGATCGGGACCGCGTGGAAGGAAGTGATGTACCTGCTCCTGTTCATCGCGATCCTGGTGATCCGGCCCGCCGGCTTGTTCGGCCAGCCCGGCGCCGAGGTGATCGGCACGTGAGGAGCGCGTGGCCGGCGATCGCGTTCTTCGCGGCGGCCGCCGTCGCGCCGGTGGTGGTCCGCGACGCCTTCCTGCTCGATGGCCTGGTCCTGATCCTGCTGTGGGGGGCGGCCGGAGCGGCCTGGAACGTGGCCGGCGGCTACGCCGGCCAGGTCTCGATCGGCCACGCCGCCTTCTTCGGGCTCGGCGCCTACTCGGCGGCGCTGCTCGGGACGAAGTGGGGCGTGTCGCCCTGGATCGGGCTCGTGGTCGGGGCGGTCCTCGCCACCGCGTTCGGCTTCATCCTCGGCTTCTTGAGCAACCGGCTCCGCGGTCCCTACTTCGTGCTGGCCACCATCGCCTTCTCCCAGGTGCTGCTGATCGTGGCGAGCCGCTGGCGGGGCTTCACCTCGGGATCGGAGGGCATCCCGGTGCCCTTCCGTCCGGGCTTCTGGACGCTCGGCATCGTGGACAAGCGGGTATGGGTCTACCTCATCCTCGTGCTCGCCGTCCTGCTCTACCTGGTCGCGGTCTACCTCGAGCGCTCGCGCCGTGGCTACCAGCTGGCGGCGGTGCGCGAGGACGAGGACGCGGCGCTCTCGCTGGGTGTCCCCGCGCGGCGCCTCAAGGTCGCGGCCATCGCGGTCAGCGCGGCGCTCACCGCGATGTGCGGCACCTTCTGGACGCAGTACGTCGGCTTCGTGGATCCGCTCTACGTCTTCTCGGTGGATCTGTCGGTGCGCTTCTGCCTGTTCGCGATCCTCGGCGGCATCGGAACCCCGCTCGGCCCGTTCCTCGGGGCCGCCCTCATCACGGTCCTCGAGACGTCGCTGCGCGCCCGCTTCGGCGGCATCGGGGCCGGCCTGGTGGGGATCTACCTGATCATCTACGGGACCGTGCTGATCGTGACCATGCGGGTCGCCCCGCAGGGGCTCCTCACCTGGGTCGGGGAGCGCCTGCGCCGGCGCCCGCAGCTGGGGACCACGTCGTGAGCCTGCTGTCCGTCGCGGGCATCACCAAGCGGTTCGGCGGGGTCACCGCCAACCGCGACATCTCGTTCGAGGTGCAGCCGGGCGAGATGATCGGCATCATCGGACCGAACGGCTCCGGCAAGTCGACTCTCTTCGAGATCATCAGCGGCTTCTATCACCCCGACGCGGGCGAGGTGCGCCTCGACGGCGGCCGGCTCACCGGGCTCTCGCCGGACCGGGTGTGCCGCCTCGGGGTCGCGCGAACGTTCCAGAAGCTGCGGCCCTTCTCGGGGCTCACCGTCGTGGACAACGTGATGGTGGGCGCGCTCACCCGCACCCGCGACGTGCGCCACGCGCGCGCCCGTGCCCGCGAGCTGCTCGAGCGCGTGGGCCTGGCCGAGAAGGCGGAGGCCCACGCGCGCACGCTCTCCACCGGCCAGCGCAAGCGCCTCGAGCTGGCCCGCGCGCTCGCCACCGAGCCGCGCGTCCTGTTGCTCGACGAGGTCACCGGCGGGGTGGACCAGCGGACGATCCCCGGGCTGGTGCAGCTCGTCCGCGACCTGCATCGCGACGGCCTCACCCTGCTGGTCATCGAGCACAACATGCGGGTCATCACCGCGGTCGCGCAGCGCATCGTGGCCCTCTACCTCGGCGAGAAGATCGCCGACGGCGCGCCCGACGTGGTCACGCGCGACCGCCGGGTGGTCGACGCTTACCTGGGCCAGGTGTACACGCAGTGACCGCGACGGCGCCGATGCTGAGCGTGGAAGGCCTCGACGTCGCCTACGGCGACTTCCAGGTGCTCTGGCAAGCCGCGATGCACGTGGGCGAGCGCGAGATCGTGGCCATCCTGGGACCGAACGGCGCGGGCAAGTCGACCCTGATGAACTCCATCTCCGGCCTGATCGGCCCGCGGGCCGGCCGCATCACGTTCCTGGGCAAGCGGATCGACGGGCTGCCCGCCCATCGCACCGCGGCCGAGGGCCTGGCCCACGTGCTGGAGCGGCGGCGGCTCTTCCCGTTCCTGAGCGTGCGCGACAACCTGCTGCTGGGCGCCCACAACCCGGCCGCGCGTCCGCATCGCGCCGAGACCCTGGCCGCCCTGGAGCGGCTCTTCCCGGTGGTCGCGGCCCGGAGCGCACAGCTCGCCAACACGCTGTCCGGCGGCGAGCAGCAGATGGTGGCCATCGCGCGCGGGCTCATGTCCCGGCCGCGCCTGCTGATGATCGACGAGCCGTTCCTGGGCCTCTCCCCTCTCGTCGTTCAGCAGACCGGCGCGCTCATGCAGCGCATCCGCGAGGAGCAGGGCATCAGCATCGTGTTCATCGAGCAGAACGTGGAACTGGCCCTGCGGCTGGCCGACCGGGGCTACATCCTGGAGTCGGGCCGCACGATCCTCACCGGCACGTCGGCCGAGCTGCTCCGCTCCGCGGAGGTCAAGCGCATCTTCCTCGGCGACGTGGCGCTGTAGCCGGTGGTCGCGGTCGGCCGCTCAGCGGCCGCTCGCCGCGCGCAGCCGGTCGATCGCCTCGCGCGTCTCGTCCACGAGCACGCGGACCAGCTCGCCCGCCGGCAGCGGACGGGCCAGCGCGCCCGCCTGCCCCGACCACGCCGAGAAGCATTCCAGAGAGCCCGCCCGCGCGCTGGCCTGCCGCAGCGGGGCGGTGAGCTTGGCGTGGGCCGGGAACGGCAGCAGCGGCCATCCCTCGCGCTCGGCCAGCTCGGTGAAGCGGTTGCGGATGCCCCGCGCCGGCTTGCCCGAGAACGCGCGCGTCACGATCGTCTCGTCGCCGTCCATGTCCGCGATCGCCTTCTTGTGCGCGGCGGGCGCGCCGCTCTCCGGGCACACCACGAACGCGGTACCGAGCTGCGCGCCCTGGGCGCCCAAAGCCAGCACCGCCGCGATGCCCGCGCCGTCCATGATGCCGCCGGCCGCCACCACCGGCACCCGCACCGCGCGGACGACCTGCCGCACGAGGGCGAGCGTCCCCGTCATCGCGTGCTCCCACGGCCCCAGGAAGGTGCCGCGATGGCCGCCCGCCTCGCCGCCCTGGGCGATGATGAAGTCCGCGCCGAGGCTCTCGAGATGGCGCGCCTCGCGCACCGAGGTGGCCGCACTCCCCAGGCGGATGCCGAGGCCGCGGATGCGCGCGAGCACCGCGGGCGACAGCTCGCCCAGATGGATCGTGCACACCGCCGGCCTCAGGTCACAGATCGCCTCGATCTGGGCCGGCAGATCGGGCGCGTACGGCGGCGGCACGCGCTCGGGGATGGGCAGGCCGCGCTCCTCGAGCAGCGGCCGGATCGCCGCGACCGCGGCCCGCTGCTCCTCGGCGGACGGCTCGGCGGGCACCGGCGCGGTGAACAGGTTCAGGTTGAACGGGCGCGGCGTGCGCGCGCGGGCCGCCGCCGCCTCCGCGCGCATGGCGTCGGGCGCGGTGTAGGCGTGGCCGAAGGACCCCAGCGCGCCCGCCGCGCTGACCGCGGTCACCAGGTCGGGCGTGGTGGGCCCGCCCGCCATCGGGGCCTGGATGATCGGGTACTCGATCCCGATGAGGTCGCAGAGCGGGGTGTGCAGAGTGGGCATCGCATCATCCTCCATCGCGAGGGCGGGTCGTCATGGCTGGACGCAGCGGAAGGAGGCGGTGAGCGCGGGAAGCGGCAGCCGGTCTCGCGGGCTCGACTCGTTCGCGGCCCGCAGGTAGGCGAGCTGCGCCGCCTCGCGCGACTTCTGCTCGTCCAGGCAGGCCGCGAGCGTGGGGTGCGCGCTCACGGTGGTGGCGGTGCCGCTCTTGACGATCTCGGTCAGCACCCACGCTCCCTCGCCGAGCGCCGTCACCGGCGCGAGGAGCAGCGCGAGCCCGACGCGGGCCGCGAGCCGTCCCGGCGGACCGACGCGTGGGGCCGCCACCATCAGCGCGTGACGCATGGGGGTACGGTGACCGCTCACGGAGCGGCTGTCAACCGGGATGCGCCGCGGCCGGTTCAGGTCGAGAAGGTCTCGTAGTACCCTGTCCGGCGATGAGCGAGCCACGGCTACGGTCGGCGACCCACGATGTGGCCGACCTCCACGAGGCGAACGAGATGTTCCAGCGCAACGGCTGGACGGACGGGCTACCGATCGTGCCGCCCACCGAGGACCTGGTGCGCCGCTTCGTGGACGCGGGCGGTCTGGGCCCCGCGGACGTCGTGGGCGTCGAGCCGGTGCGCCGGCGCCGCATCACCGCCGAGAAGGTGGCGATCGCCGCGGTGATGGCCGGCTGCCTGCCCGGGTACGTGCCGGTGGTGATGGCGCTGGTGCGGGCGGTGTGCGAGCCCGCCTACGGTCTCCACGGCTGCACCGCCAGCACGGGCGGCAGCGCGCCGTTCGTGGTGGTCAACGGGCCGATCCGGCGCGCGCTCGACATGAACGCCACCCACAACGCGCTCGCCAATGGCAGCCGGGCCAACGCGACCATCGGCCGCGCGCTCCGGCTGCTCATCATCAACGTGCTGGGCGGGATCCCCGGGCGGCTCGACCGGTCGACCCTCGGGCATCCCGGCAAGTTCACGTTCTGCGTGGCCGAGGACGAGGAGGACAGCCCGTGGCCGTCGCTGGCCGCCGAGCGCGGCGTGCCCGCGGGCGCCTCGGCGGTGACGGTGCTCGCGGCGGAGTCCCCGCACCAGATCATGAACGAGTGGACCGCCGACCCGCGCGAGATCCTCGACACCTACGCGGCGGCCATTCGCGCCAACATGCTCACGTATTCCATCTGGGCCGGCCACTACGCGCTGGTGATCGCCAAGCAGCAGCGCGACATCATCGTGGCCGCCGGCTGGAGCAAGGCCGACATCCGCGGCTACGTCTTCGAGAACGCTCGCGTCCGGCGCGGCGACTGGCGAACCGTCGGCAAGAGCGCGGTGGCCGGGCGCAAGGACGAGGGGCGCGTCTACACCGCCCTCCGGTCGCCCGACGACCTGCTGGTGGTGGCGGCGGGCGGGCCCGCGGGCGGCTTCGGAGTGGTGGTGCCGCCGTGGTACGGAGCGAAGTCGCTCGCGGTCACGACGATCATCTGACAGGAGGAGACGATGACCCTCAAGGTGCTGGATCCGAGACTCGACGCCGAGGGTGAGGCCATGACCCTGGCGATGCCGCTGCCGAGCCTGGAGGGCGCCACCGTCGGGCTACTCGACAACGCCAAGATCGGGACCGCGGTGCTCTTCGACCACGTCCAGCAGATCCTGGCATCACGCTTCGGGGTACGGGAGTTCATCCGCCGTCGCAAGCCGGATTCGAGCCGTCCGGCCCCGCCCGAGATGCTCGGGGAGCTGAGCGCGGTCGACGCGGTCATCTCCGCGATCGGCGACTGAGGCAGCTGCTCGTCGTGCAGTCTGCACGACGCCATGTCGGCCGAGCGGATGGGCATTCCCGCGGTGGCGATCATCACCGACCGCTTCGAGGCCAGCGCCCGCGCGATGGCCGAGGCCAACGGGCTGGCCGACTATCCCTTCGCGATCATCGCCCACCCGGTGGCCGGCAACACCGACGAGGAGCTGCGCCTCAAGGCGGAGCAGGCGGTGAGCGCGCTGGTCCCCCTTCTCACCCGGCGCCCCCGGAGCTGATCGAGACCTCCGCCCTGAACATGCGAGGGGCACCCTCTCCACCCGGCCGGGCGCGGAGAGGATGCCCCGACGACCGCGATGTCCCGACTACTGCCTGGCGAGAATCTCCACCCGCCGGTTCAGGTCGTGACACAGCTCGGTGTTCTGGTTGCACACCTCGGCCCGCGCCCCGTAGGAGCCGACCGAGATCTTCTCCGGCTTCACGCCGCCGGCGACCAGCGCTTCTCTGACCGCCCGGACCCGCTCGGCGGCCAGCGCCTTGTTGCCATCGTCGGCTGCATCCTGGTGCGCGTCGAGCGCGACCTGCGCGTCCGGCGCGTTGGCCAGCATCCAGGCGACCAGGGCGGCGATCTTCTTCGCGCACCGCTCCTGCAGCTCGGCGCTCTGATACTTGAAGTTCACGTTCTCCATGAACGCCCAGCTCGGCGAGTTACCCAGATCGCTCCTGGGCCGGCCAGGGGTCGGGCCCGCAGGGCCCGGGGCACCCGGAGGGCCCGCCGGGCCGGGAGGACCCGCTGGACCAGGTGTACCGGGGGCACCGGGAGGGCCCGCCGGGCCGGCAGGACCCGCAGGCCCCGCCGGACCAGGCACGAACGCCGCCGCCGAATGGCAGGTACCTATTGCGTACGGCACACCCTGCGCGACCCACGTGCCATCGTTGTTGATGTAGCCGCTCTGATAGGAGCACCCCGTCAGGGCGGCCGCGATCACAATACCCGTCAGGATCTTCATTGTGCCCCCCTCAGTTTGCGGGACGGACGAGCACTTCCACCCGCCGGTCCTGCTGCCAGCAGGTCTCGGAGGACTGGGTGCACTTGGGCCGCGTCTCACCGAAAGCGCCCGTGCGGATCCGGCCCCCCGAGACGCCCGCGCCCACCAGGGCCGCCTTCACCGCCTCCACGCGACGCTGGCTGAGCCTCTGGTTATATGGAGGTGTGCCGCGCGGGTCCGCGTAGCCGTCGAGACCGATCTCGTGGTTGGGGTTGTCCTTCATGTACTGCACGAGCTTGTCGACCTTGGGCATCTCCGACGACCGCACGTTGCTCTTGTCGAAATCGAACAGGATGTCGTTGAACGACGTCCACGCCTGCGGTGCGCCGGCCGGGCCGGGTGCGCCGGCCATGCCGGCCGGTCCGCCGGGTCCCGCGGGGCCACCGGGTCCGGGAGGGCCGGGAGGGCCGGGAGGGCCGGCGGGGCCGGCGGGGCCCGCAGGGCCGGCCGGACCGACGACGTGTGGATCTTGCAGCGGGCCCGCGCAGCCGGCCGCGAGCAGCACGGTCAGCGCGAGCGTTGAGAAAACCACGAGTCCTACCCTTGCGCCTTCCCGTCTCATCGTCGTGTGTCTCCCGCTTTTGAAGGGTGAAATGCGCCGACATCCTCGTCCGTGTCCCACGGAGGCACGCGTCCTCAGAAAACGATCCACATTCTTATCGAACGCGCGAGCCCGCTTCGCCATGGGACCTTGGTCCTATGGTCGTGAGACCAGGAAGGTTTTCCCTCCCTGGCCCTAGCCTCGGGCGCGCCCGAGCAGCCGGCGCGCCGCGAAGACCAGCGCGGCAATTCCGACCGCGGCCGCGAGTACCGGCGCGAGCAGAGCCAGCCCACTGAGGATCACCGCGCCGGCCAGCTCCCCGGTGGCCACCACCGGGTTGCCCACCCCGAGCGTCAGCGCCGACGAGTGGAGCCGCACCAGCGCGGTACCCGCGTGCACCACGCCCGCCGCCCCGCCCCCGGCGACGATGGCCAGCGTCCAGCGCAGGAGCGGCGGCAGCTCGGGCGTCAGCGCGGCGGTGGCGATGACGCCGGCGGTGATGGCGGCGGGGGTGGCCGCCGCGTCGAGGACGTGGTCGAGCCACGGGACGTAGTAGGCGCCGATCTCGAGCACGGTGGCGGTGGCGAGCGCCACCAGCGCCGGATCCGAGTCGAGCCAGGCCATGCCGGACGTGAGGCGGATGTATCCGAGCCGCGCGGCGAGGCCGGTGAGGAGCAGCGGAACGAACATCCGCAGCCCGGCCGCGGTGCTCAGGGCCAGCCCGACCGGGATGCCGAGGAGCGGGTCGGCTATCCGGCGGCCCTCCGCGGCCTCGGGGTCGACTGATCGGCGGAGCCCTCGACGTTCACCTCGACGGCCAGCCGCTTCTCGCGGAAGTCGATCCGGCTCGTGTAGCTCCGCCGCCGCTTGAGATCGGCGGGCAAGCGGATGCTCAATTCCACGAGCTTGGTCTCGCCCGGCGCGATCTCCTGGTCCTGGATCTCCACCTTCACCTTCGCGGGCGGCACCTCGTGGTCGGCCAGCTCGCGGACGAAGCGATCGAGGAACTTGGCGTGGCCCTCGTGTCCCGCCTCGGTGAGCGCGATGGCCAGCGAGCGGTGCAGCATGCCCAGGGCCTCCAGCGGCGCCAGCGCGGCCTTGCGCGTGCTGAACGGCACGTTGCCCTGGTTGGTGATGGCAACGCGCCGGACGATGGTCTCCCCGGCGGCCGCGGTGACCGTGATGCGATCCGGAACCAGGTCGAGGCGATGGCTCTCCTGCACCACGATGACCGCGGGCGCGTGCTGGTCACCGAAGCGCACCCGCGCCTCGTACTCGCCGGGGGGCGTGAAGCGATCGACGCGGACGTAGGCCGGCACGCTCGCGCGCTCGAAGGGGCCGACCCGCCGCGAGGGCCGTATTTCCAGATCCGAGGGCAGATCCGACGGCAGATCCGAGGGCCGATCCGCCGCCGGTCCTTTCGCCGGCTCCCGGGCCGCGCCGGCGCCGCGCCGGTGATAGGGCGCGAGGCCGGCCGCCCCCAGGGTCATCGACCGGATGTGAACGCGCTCGTCGGAGCGGTTGTGCACGCTCACCGTCCCGTGGATGAACGGTGGACGGCCGCTGAAGAAGAACGGGCCGGGGCCCAGGCTGCACGCTCGCGCCGACTCCGCTGCTCGGTCCATGGCCGCGGACCTCCTTCCCGACGCTATCTCACGCGCACAGCTCGGTGCGGTGCGGCGTGTAGTCCTCGACGATCACCATGCTCTCGCCGCAGACGTCGAAGCTGACCAGCGGCATGCCCAGCAGGGACACGCAGAACTTGAGGCCGACCGGCATGTGCACGCGGGTGGGACGCATCCCGAGCTGCAGGTCGATCTGGGGCAGCTTCATGATCGAGATACTGCTGTCGGTCTCCACCTTGCTCTCGGTCTTGATCGGGTTGGTGCCGCCCTCCATCCTGCTCTCGGTCTTGATGGCGGTGGCGCCGCCCTGCAGGGTGACCGGCTGGACCTCCATGATGCGGATGTTGCTCAGCAGGTCGTTGTCGACATTCTCGATGTGGATCGTGTACTCGGTGGGAATATCGGGTGCGCTCATTCGCTATCCTCCTCGAGCGTAGGGGGGCCGACCCGGCCGCGATCTCGAGTCATCTTGCGCCCCGTGGAGGCGCCTGGTCAAGTCATGCGGGCCGCAACGCGGCTCGACGCCCCGCCCTTGCCCGGCTCGTCGGATCTGCTATCCTGCTCCCCGCGATGAAGGCATCCTCCCGGCGAGACACCCTCCTGAAGGAGCGCGTCGCGGCCGCGGTCGGCGCCGAGCTGCGCGCGATCGACGAGATGATCGCGTCGCAGATCGGCACGTCGGCGGGGCTCATCCGCGAGATCGGCGGGTTCATCGCGGGCGCGGGCGGCAAGCGCCTGCGCCCGATCCTGCTCCTGATGGCGGCGCGGCTCGCCGGGTACCGGGGGCCGCGGGCGGTGCACATGGGCTGCGTGCTGGAATTGCTCCACACCGCCACCCTCGTGCACGACGACGTGGTGGATCATGCGCCTCTGCGTCGCGGGCGGCCCTCGGTCAACGCCCGCTGGGGAGACGATGCCTCGGTGCTGGTCGGCGACTACCTCTACGCCAAGTCGTTCGCCCTCATGGTGCAGGACCGCGACCTGCGGGTGCTGGAGACCCTCGCGGGTGCCACCGTGTCCATGACCGAGGCGGAGGTCTTCCAGCTCGAGCGCAAGCGGGCGGGCGTGACCACCGAGGCGGACTACCTGCAGATCGTCACCCAGAAGACCGCCTCGTTCATCTCGGCGTGCTGCCGCATCGGGGGCCTCCTCGGCGAGAGCGCGCCGGAGCAGCTCGACGGGCTCAGCCGCTACGGTCTCGACATCGGGATCGCGTTCCAGATCAGCGACGACTCGCTCGACTTCGTGGCGGACCAGGCGCGCCTCGGGAAGGCGGTGGGCGCGGACCTGCGCGAGGGCAAGATCACCCTGCCCCTCATCGCGGCCCTCGACCGCGCGGCCGGGCCCGAGCGCGACCGCATCCAGGACCTGCTCGCCCTCCGCGCGCCGGACCCGGAGCAGGTCGAGGAGATCCGCCTCGCGGTGATGAAGCACAAGGGCGTGGAGTACGCGCTCGACCGCGCCCACGTCTACGCCCAGACCGCGAAGAGCGCGCTGCAGTCGTTCCCGGAGTGCGCGGACCGCGAGACGCTCGCCCTCATCGCGGATTTCGTCGTCGATCGCGATTTCTGACCGCCGGGCGTGGCCGGCGATGGCCGCGGCCGCCCGGCTGGGCTATACTTCGAACCGCTCGGCGGTTCGAGCATCCGTGCCCCGGTATGGAACTGGTGGTCCTGGTGGACGAGGCAAACAACGTCGTCGGCACCATGCCGAAGGGCGAGGTGCACCAGGCCCGAACGCCCCTGCACCGGGCATTTTCTTCCTTCGTCTTCCGCGACCGCGACCGTCACCTGCTGCTCCAGCAGCGCGCCCGCACGAAGCGCACGTGGCCGCTCATGTGGTCGAACAGCTGCTGCGGCCATCCCGGACTTGGGGAATCCAATCTCGACGCGGCGCGACGCCGGCTGCGCTACGAGCTCGCGCTCGACCCGACCGTGCTCGAGGAGGTGGCGCCGTATCGATACTGCTTCACCCGGGACGGGACCATGGAGAACGAGATCTGCCCGATCCTGGTGGGGCTCGTGGACCGCGAGCCCCGCATCAATCCCGACGAGGTCGAGGCGGTGCGGTGGACGCCGTGGGAGGCGTTCCTCGAGGCGATCGACCGGCATCCCGAGCAGTACTCGGAGTGGTGCATCGAGGAGGCGCGCATCCTCGCGAACACCCCGCGGTGTCGCGAGATCCTGCGCCGCTAGAGAGGGAGGAGACAACGCATGAGCCCCGCATCGTTGAAGCGATCGCCCGGCGGTGACGTCCTGGCCCTCGTGCAGGAGCTGGCCCAGCTCGGACCGAAGCTCATGCTCGATCTCGCGCCGAAGCTGCTGACCCTGTCCGCGGACACCGCGCGCGGCTTTCTCGAGGCGGCCACCGGGCTGGCCACCGCCACGCTGCCCCGGATCGAGATCTCGCGGCTCTCCGATCCCTGCTGCGAGATCCCGGAGACTCCGTGCCCGCCCCGCTGCGTGTGTGAGATCCACTGGAGGGTGTGCCCGGGCAGCACCGCACACGCCGACATCCGGGTCACCAACACCGGGTCGCAGCCCCGGGCCTTCGCGTTCAGCGCCAGTGCGTTCTCCGGACCGGGCAATCCGTCGACCAAGGTCCAGCTGTCCACGCAGAGCGCGAGCCTTCCCCGTCACGACTCGGTCACCGTCGGGGTGAACGTTCCCGTCGGCGCCGACTTGCAGGCGGGCGCGCAGTACGTCGCGGAGGTCCGGATCGTGGGCGCCTATGAGCAGTGCGTGCGCCTCGTGCTCGACGTCGCCGCGAAGGGCGCGGTGGTGGACTGCGGGCCGTCGCGCTGCGAGGTCGCCGCGGGGGACCTGCCGGTGCGGATCCGCGCCCACCGCTGGTACGATCACTTCCAGTGCACGGAGCCCTGCACCGAGCTGCTGCCCCGTACGCCCGATCAGGATCACCGGTAGCGGGATCGCGTCGCCACCGTAGGCAAGCCCGCGGCGGGCCCGGACCACCCGGCGGACCCGATCGCACGACGAGGAGCGCTCCATGGTCGCCACCGAGCCTTCCGGCCGGAAGTCTCCCGAGGAGTTCGTCGAGCAGCTGAAGGAGCTGGTGGCCACGAACATGGCGGGCAACGCGCAGCTGCTCACCCGCCTCACCACGTTCGTCCAGGAGGCGGTGAAGTCGGCGGGATCCGGCTCGCGCGAGCCCCTCAACGGCGCCGCGCTCCTGTCGCGCTGGCTCGACTTCAACCTCGCCTCCTACTCGCTGGTGAGCTCGCACGGCCTGGCCATCATGTCCGGGCTCCTCACCGCCGCCGAGGCCGCGCTGCTGCCGAAGGGCACGTCCACCGCGCCGCGCCCCGGCGTCCCCCCGCGCGTGGAGCTGCGGCTCG
This sequence comes from Candidatus Methylomirabilota bacterium, assembly GCA_035315345.1. Classification (NCBI taxonomy): domain Bacteria; phylum Methylomirabilota (SeqCode); species Candidatus Methylomirabilota bacterium. The sequence goes on along the minus strand of DATFYA010000109.1, from coordinate 94,693 downwards.
AAGGCCGGCCGGGCGATCGCGTCACCTCCGCGTTCATGGTGGAGAACCACTTCGACCATCCCCTCGAGGTCAGTCTCGCCTCCAGCGAGCTGGTCCCCGCGAGCGGCGCCACGCTGCCTGCCTCCCTCGTCACGTTCGAGCCGCCCACCCTGTCGATCGGCCCACGCGCCCAGGCGGTCGTCCAGATCGTCGTCACGATCACCCGAGACTTCTCGGTGGGTCAGACCTACCTCACGGTCGTCCGGCTGGTCGGCCTGCACGCCAAGGAGGTCGGACTCTCCATCACGGTGCTCCCGTCGGCTCCGCCGAAGAGCGCGCCCGCCCCGGCCGAGGCCGCCCGGTGATCGTTGGTCCGGTCGGAGTCGACGCCGGCGCGGCCGGGCTCGACCCGGCTCGCTTCCTCACCGGTCCGCCGGGTCCGTTCCCGCGGGTGCCGCTCTCCGACGTGCTGGAGCGGCGCTGGCTGCACTACGCCTTCGTCACCGCCGACGAGCGACAGGCCCTGATCGCCAACCTCGCGGCCCTCGGGGCCGAGGACGGCGGCGAGCCGATCCGCACCTCCGTGCTGCTCATGTACCACCGCGATCACGGATGGACGTGCAGCCAGTGGCACGCGCACCTGCCCATCGAGCCGTGGACGTCGTACCGCAGCCCCGCGCCCTCCATCGCGGTGCCGCCCCCGGATTTCGCCATGCAGTCGCTGGCGGGACGTCCCGCGGTAACCCTGCGCTTGACCAGCACCACCACGCCGGCGCCCGCGGGCGTGTCGCACTTCCACCGCACCAACTGGAAGCGCTGGCAGGCCCAGCCCGGCGTGCTCGCGCAGGGGCGCTGGGACGACGGCATGGTGCCGGCGCGCGAGACCCTGGCGATCGGCTACCACGAGCGCGTGCTCGGCCGCTGGGCCTGGCCGGAAATGGGCGGCTGGGTGTTCGGCTTCTGCAACCAGCTCGCCGACAACCCGGAAGGGGCTCCGCGGTGGGCGGTCGTGTTCGCGCTGCTACAGCCCATGGACGAGGCCCACGACCACACCGCCATGGTCATGGTGTGGCGACGTGGGCGCATGGTGCAGTTCCTGCCGCGTCGGGCGCTGCGGGTCACCGTGGCCGGCCAGCTCGCGCGCGACCGGGTGACCACGACCCCGCGGCTCGCCCCGCTGCTCGGGACGTTCGCCACCGCGCCCATCCCCGCGGTGCTCTGCATCGACGGCTATCAAGGGGCCGACTGGATCCAGCTCCGCTTCCGTTGCCGCGACGCCGCGCGGCTGGTCGTCCCGTCGGAGACCAGCCTGCCCCCGTTCTCGGTGCACGAGGTGATCGGCGACATGGAGATGCGGATCAAGATGAACGGGTCGACCGAGTCGTTCGCCAGTCCCGGCATCGTGGAGTTCGCGGGCGGCGCGGCCGAGAGGGCCTGGAGTGCCCTCCGGTAGGCTGCGCTACGGCGCCGGCCTCGCGCCGGCCGGGCCCGCAGGTCCGTCGCGCGCGATCGAGAGCGCGGCCGACCTGCTGACGCGCACCGTCGAGACCCTCGCGCGGCGCACCCCGTCGGTCGGCGCGGAGGCCGCGCGCGAGCTGGGCGACATCGTGCTCGCGCTGCACTTCGGCGACGGCAGCCACGCGACGCTGCGGGCCCACCACAACTCGGTGACGGTGACCGCCGGGCTCGCGCCGGCGACGGTCGAGTGCTTCTTCAACGACGAGAGCCTGCTCGCGCTCTACGACCTGGAAGGCCGCCCCAGCCAGGTCCTCGAGCAGGGTGCCTTCGACGTCCGCGGCACCCCCGAGCAGGTCCTGGCGGTGTGGCGGACTTTTCAGCTGCTGGCTCAGCGCGCGGCGGGCCTGCGCTCCGTGCAGTCACTGTGGACGGCCTACCGCGAGGGACGCGGCCTCGCCCTCGCGGTGGCCGCGAACGGGCACGAGCCCGGCCCGGGCGCCGACGTACCGGACGCGGCCGGGCTGCTCCGGAGCAGCGACGCCGCCGCGGAGTCCGCCTCGGTCGCGACGACGCGCGTGCTCTGGAACCGGCGCGCCGGCGAGGGCTGGTGGGCCTTCGAAGGGCCGCGCGACGCCGACCTGTTCGACATCATGGAGCGCTGCCGGCGGCGCGTGGCCGACGAGATCCTCACCCTCATCCCCGCGCGGCATCCCGTCGACGGGCTCTACCGCCTGATGCGGGAGTATCCCGCGCGCGGCGGCAAGGGCCTGCGCCCCACGCTGTGCATCGCGACCTGCGGCGCCTTCGGTGGCCACGGCGAGGACGCGGTGCGCATCGCGGCCGCGGTGGAGATGTTCCACAACGCGTTCCTCATCCACGACGACATCGAGGACGAGTCCCTGCGGCGCCGCGGCGAGCGGTGCCTGCACATGGAGCACGGCATCCCGCTCGCCGTCAACGCGGGCGACGGGCTGAACCTGCTCGCGGTGGACACGGTGCTGACCAACATCGAGCGCCTCGGGCTCGCCCGCACCCTCACCATGATCCACGAGATCATCCACATGTGCCGAGAGTCCATCGAAGGCCAGGCCGTCGAGCTGGGCTGGATCAGGCGGCGGCACGTCCCCATCCGCGACGCCGACTACATCAACATGGTCAGCCAGAAGACCGGCTGGTACACGTGCCGGTCGCCCTGTCGGCTGGGCGCGATCGCGGCCGGCCACACGCGCCCCCGCGAGCTGGATCTCCTCGGCGAAGTGTTCAAGCAGGTCGGCATCGCCTTCCAGATCCAGGACGACGTGCTCAACCTGATCGGCGAGGAGGATCTCTACGGCAAGGAGACCCTGGGCGATCTGCTCGAGGGCAAGCGCACGCTCATGCTCATCCATCTCATGCGCACCGTCTCCGCACGCGAGCGACGGGAGCTGCACGAGTGGCTCCGCCGGCCGCGGAGCGCGCGCACGGTGGCCGAGTCGCGTCACGTGCTCCGCCGCATGGAGCAGAACGACTCGATCGAGTACGCGCGCCGGGTGGCCGCGCGGCACGCGGCCCGGGGGGCGCGGCTCTTCGAGGACACCCTGGGCTTCATCCCGCAGAGCGAGGGCAAGGCCATCCTGCGCCAGGTCATCCACTACGTGAACACCCGGCTGCTGTGATCGGCCCATGACCCCGGACGACGCCCGCCTCATCGAGAGGATCCAGCAGGCGACGCGGGGCGCCCGCGTGCTCCTGTGCACGCTGGCCCGGCGCGGCAAGGCGCTGGAGCGCCACCAGCCCGAGCGCGCCGCGTTCCTGCTCGCCGCGCTCCGGCCGCATCCGCTGTACAAGGCCGGCCGCCTCGCCTTCGACATGCTGGAGATCGAGGACCTGATGCTCGACGGGCTCGCGGTGGATCCCCTCACCGACGTTCAGCTGACCCGGATGCTGAGCGCGGTCGCCGGACGCGGCCACGATCTGGCCGAGGTCTTTCTTCGATTCGGCTCGAACGGGCGCGACGGCGACGGCGCGCCGGACGCGGCCCGCCCCGCGTTTGGGTCGCCGCCGGGTGACGCGCCGGCCCCGACCGACGTCCTGCCGCGTCTGCGCTTCGGGCCGGACCCGGAGGACGCGGTGAACGGATCGCCGGCGCGCGACGGCGACGGCGGCCCGGCCGGGCCGGAGCTGACGTCCTCCGACTATCTCTACGACCTGGTGGTGCTGGGGTTCCTCGACGGGCTCGGCCGCCATCTGCCTACGTGAGCGGCGGCCCGCGCGTGAGCAACCGCGAGGATTGACCGGCGCTCCGCGCGCCCGCGTCAGGCGCGGCCCTCGATCGCGACGTCCAGGAGGAACGGGCGGCCGGCGCCGAGCGCGCGCGCGAGCGCGGGGCGTAGCTCGTCCGGCGTGGCGACCCGCTCGCCCGCCACCCCCATGCCCCGCGCGAGATCGACGAAGCCCAGGTCGGGCCCCACGAGATCCATGTTCGGGTAGCCGCGGTCGGGTTTCGCACCAAAGCGCTGTCGGTACGTATCCATGTTGTGCTTGAGGATGCGGTACTCGCGGTTGTTCAGGATCACGAAGACCACCGCGAGGTCGTGATGCGCCGCGGTCCAGAGGGCCTGGATGCTGTACATCGCCGAGCCGTCGCCGGACAGCGCGACCACCGGCCGATCGGGATGGGCCAGCTTCACGCCGAGGGCCCCGGGCAGCGCCTGGCCGATGCCGCCGCCGCGCGCCCCGACGTAGTCGCCCGGCCGCTCGAACTGAACGGTCCTCGTCAGATCGAGGCTGGCGGTGATGGATTCGTCGACGACGATGGCATCCGCCGGCAAGGCCGCCTCGATCTCGGCCACGAGGCGCGGCACGGAGATCGGCGTGCCGGCCCACCGCTTGGCCGCCCGGGCGCGCTGGGCCTCCGCATCCTGCGCCTTCAGCGCGCGCAGCGCCTCGTTCCGCCGGTCCGCCGTCTCGCGGAACGCGGCGCTCGCGCCGCGCTCGACGGCGGCGGCGAGGGCCGAGAGCGCGGCCCGCGGGTGGCTCACCAGCCCGACCGTCACCGCGAGGTTGTGGGCCAGCCGCTCGGGTGACGACTCGATGTGGATCACCGAGGCCCCGGGCGGAAGCGGCGGGCCGGGAGCGTACCAGACCTCCTCGAAGAACGGCCCGCCGACGAGCAGCACGGTGTCCACCCCGTCGAGCGCCTTGCGGATGGCGAGGGCGTCGAACGGCAGCCCGAGGCGGAAGTTCGGGTGTGCGCTCGGCAGCGGCTGCTGGGCGCGCAGGCCCTCGCACCACACCGCGGCGCCCACCTGCTCGGCGAGGGCGGCCGCCTCCGCCGCCGCTCCGGTCACGTCGTCGCCGAGGACGAAGGCCGGTCGCCGGCTGCCCAGCAGCAGATCCGCGGCGGCCTGCACGCCCGACGGATCCGGCTCGGGCGCCCGGTACAGACGGCCGGGCGGCAGCGGCGCCAGATCGGTCTCCTGCTCGAGCACGTCGATCGGCAGCGCGACGAACACGGGACCGGCGGGCGGATCCGTGGCGATCTTGAGCGCGCGGTGCATGATCAGCGCGAACTCGTCGGCGCGCTCGACCTGGACGCTCCACTTGGTGAGCGGCGTCGCCATCGCCACCAGATCGTGCCCGAGCACCGGCCCGCGCAGCCGCAGCCGCGTGTCCTGCTGCCCGGCGGTGACGACCAGTGGCGCGCGAGCCTTGAAGGCGTTGTAGAGCATGCCGAGCGCGTTGCCGAGCCCCGGCGCCACGTGCAGGTTGACCACCGCGGGCCGTCCGCTCGTCTGCGCGTAGTAGCTGGCCGCGCCGAGGGCCACCCCCTCATGCAGGGCCACGATGTAGCGCAGCGACGGGTAGTCCTGCAGCGCGTCCAGGATCGGGCTCTCGGTGGTACCGGGGTTGCCGAAGACGTACGTCACCCCGTGGGCGATCAGGCTCTCCATGAAGACCTGCCGGCCACGCATGGAGGCCCGCTCAGCTCGTGCCCATCTGGCTGCCGCCGTCGATGTTGAGGTTGGCTCCGAACATGAAGCTGGCCGCGCGATCCGAGGCGAGGAAGAGCACGCCGTTGGCGATCTCCTCCGGCTTCGCCATCCAGCCGAGCGGGATGCTCGCGGTCACCCGCGCCCGCTGCTCGGCGGTCAGCGGGGCGTGCATCGGCGAATCGATCGGGCCCGGGTTGAGGCAGTTCACGCTGACCCCGGTGCCGACCAGATCGCGGGCGATGTTGCGGGTGAGCGCGACCACCGCCCCCTTCGAGGCGGTGTAGGCCGCGGTGGCCACGCGCCCTCCGCCTCGCGTCACGCTGTCCGAGCCGATGGTGACGATGCGGCCGCGCCGGCGCGGGATCATGCGCGTGACCGCCTCCTGGATGCAGAAGAAGGTGCCCTTGGTGTTGATGGCGAGCACGCGGTCCCACTCCTCCTCCGTCATGACCGCGAGCGGAGCCGAGCTGATGATGCCGGCGCAGGTCGCCAGGATCTCGACCGGGCCGAAGGCCTCGTCGCACACCCGGAAGAGAGCCGCGACGTCGTCGCGCCGCGCCACGTCGGTGCGGTGCCACCGTGCCGCGTCGCCCAGCTCTCGCGCGGTGCGCTCGAGCCCGGCCTTGTCGATGTCGCCGAGCACCACACGCGCGCCCTCGCGCACGAGCCCCCGGGCCACCGCCCGACCGAGCCCGCTGGCCGCCCCGGTCACCACCGCGACCTTGCCGTGAAGGTCGAGGAACTCGCTCATGGCGGCTACTGGTAGCTGCGCAGGATCCGTCCGGGCATCGCTCCGGTGTGCCGGCCGTCGTCGTAGAGCTGCGTGCCCGCCACGAAGGTGGCCCTGATCCCCTCGGACTCGCAGATCAGCCGCCGGCCGTTGCACGGCAGGTCGTGCACGTACCGCGGCGTGCGCGCGGCGACGGTGGCCGGATCGAACAGCACCAGGTCGGCGACCTTGCCCTCCGCGAGCACGCCGCGGTCGGGGATGCCGAACACGGTCGCGGGCACCTGGGTCAGCTTGTGCACCGCCTTCTCCAGGCTCAGCACTCCACGCTTGCGCACCCACAGGTCGAGCAGCGCGGTCGCGTAGCCCACGTCGCAGATGACGTCGACGTGCGCGCCGCCGTCGGAGAGGCCGATCAGGCAGCGGTCGTCGGCGATCAGCCGCTCGACGCCGGCGGGATCGAAGTTGAACGTGGAGGACTGGAAGCGCGTGGCGAGGTCGTCGGCGAGGCCCAGGTCGAAGTAGGCGTCGACCGGACGCTTGCCCTCGCTCGCCGCGATCTCCTCGAGCGTGCGTCCCACGTGGACCGCCAGCTCCCGCCGGCCCACTTCCAGCACGCGCATCTGGCCCCACATGTGGCTGCGCTGGCGGCTCTCCAGCTCCTGCTGGAAGGCGTCGCGGAACGCGGCCTCGCGGTAGACGGCGATCTTCTCGGCCTCCGGCCGGTTGAAGACCTTCTGCCAGGAGATGAAGGAGCCGAACATGGTGGGGTTCCGCAGATCGCCCTGGCTCATGATGGGCCGCGGGGTGATCTGAGGGATCGCCTGCTTCACCAGATCGCCCAGCTTGGCGAAGGTCTGGTCGTGGAAGTCGGGCTGGCCCGGATGCGCGAACAGGGCGAGCCACGTCACCGGCCGCCCGCTCGCCTGGGTGATCCCGCGCAGCAGCTCGACGTCGTCGTCGCTCACCGCGTACATGCCCCCCGAGCTCAGGATGATCTCGATGGCGCCCCGCCCGACGTCGGCGAGGCCGCGCACGACCCCGAGCAGCTCGTCGCGGCTCGCGTTGCGGCAGGCCAGCGGCCGACCCTCGTAGCCGACGTGATTGCGAGACGTCGTGGTGCTGAGGCCGAAGGCGCCCGCCTCCATCGCCTCGCGCAGCAGGCGCCGCATGGCGTCGATCTCGGCCGGGGTGGCCGGCCGCTCGAACGAGGCCTCCCCCATCACGTAGTGGCGCAGCGGGGTGAACGCGACCAGGCCGGCCACGTTGATGCCGAGCCCGCGGCGATCGATCGCGTCGAGATACTGGCCGTAGCTCTCCCACTGCCAGTCGATGCCCGCCTTCATCACGTCGTAGGGAATGGCCTCGACGTTGACCAGATCCTGCATGAGGATCTCGCGGGTCTCCGGCTTGACCGGCGCCACTCCCACCCCGCAGTTGCCCATGATGACGGTGGTCACGCCGTGCCACGGTGAGCACGTGACGAGCGGATCCCAGGAGATCTGCGCGTCGTAGTGGGTGTGGGGATCCACGAAGCCGGGAGCGAGGACGAGGCCGTCGGCGTCGATGACCCGCTCCGCGGTCTGGCCGTCACGCGGGCCCACGTACCGGATCACGCCGCCCTCGACCCCGAGCGTGCCCATGAAGCTGGAGGCGCCGGTTCCATCGCAGATGCGCGCGTTCTTGATCACGAGGTCCATCATGGGCGCTCCCCTTTCTTCGGCACGGTTCCCGGCAGACGCTACGGGGGCGATCCTGCCAGAGCGCGGCCGGCAGGTCAAACCGCGTGGAGAACGAGGAGACCCCAATGGGAGAGGGGGCGGGCGGGGACTCGGCCCCGCCCGCGGGTCCCTCAGGTAAGTGCGCAGCACACGCTGCGCGGCCCGGCAGGAGTCGGGATTCAGTTCAGGCGAAGGTGCTGGGGAGGCGTCATCGGCCGCCTGTCATCTCACCGATGACGCGCGTGACTGGCCCGGTGGAGTGTCCATCCCTACCTCCTGAAACACCTGCGCGACGAGCCATCGTGCCTCGTCGTGGGCTCAGTAAAGACCCGGGCCGGGCCGCTGTCAAGACGCTCACCAAAACTCGCTTGACCGCCGGTTCACGGTGGGCGAGTCTCCTACAGCAGCGGGCGCATCCCGCGCCGCGCCGGTCAGGAGGATCGGTCATCCAGCTCGACGCGCTCCTGAAGCCTCGCTCGGTCGCGGTGCTCGGCGCCTCCGAGCGACCGTCGGTGGGCCGTACGATCGTCGAGAATCTCGACCGCATCGGGTTTCCGGGCGACGTTTATCCCATCAATCCCCGCTACGAGAGCCTGCTGGGGCGGCGCTGCTATCGCTCGATCGAGGAGCTGCCCGAGGGCGTCGACGTGCTCGCCTTCTGCGTCAACCACGAGCGCGTGCTCGAGGGCCTGCGCGCCGCGGCCAAGAAGCGAGTGCGGGCCGCGGTCGCGTTCGACGCCGGCTTCGCGGAGAGCGACGACGAGGGACGGCGCCGGCAGGATGAGCTGATCGCCATCTGCCGCGAGGCGGGGATCGCGTTCTGCGGGCCGAACTGCATGGGGGTCATCAGCCCGCACGAGCGCAGCCTGGTCTACCTGAACGCGCTCCGCGATCCGGCGCCCCTCGCCGGCAACGTGGGGCTCGTCTCCCAGAGCGGGTCGATCGTCATCGGGCTCCTGGCGGATTGCCGGCGCTTCGGCTGGAGCCGCGTGATCTCGACCGGCAACGAGGCGGTGATCGTGGCCGCCGACGTCCTCGAGTACCTGATCGACGACCCGGCCACGCGGATGATCGCGATGTTCCTCGAGAGCGTGCGGCAGCCGGATCGGTTCGTGGCCGCGCTCGACCGCGCCGCCGACCGCGGCAAGCCGGTGGTGGTGCTCAAGGTGGGCCGGAGCGAGCGCGCGCGCCGCGCGATCACCAGCCACACCGGCGGGCTCGCCGGCGAGTCGCGCGTGATCGAGGCGATCCTGCGCGCGCACCGGGCCATCGAGGTCCACGACATGGACGAGATGACCGAGACCCTGGCCGCCGGCCAGGGCGAGCGCCGCCCGGCGGGACGTCGGATCGGGGTGGTGACGAACTCGGGCGGCCACACCGAGCTGATCCTCGACGTGGCCGCCCGCGTCGGGCTCGAGCTGCCCCCGCTCTCGCCCGCCTCGCGCGCCGAGGCCGCGCGCGTCATCGGCGCGATCGGCGGCGACGGCAACCCGCTCGACGCGTGGGGCAACGGCGACTTCGAGACCAACGTGCCGCACGCGCTCCGCACGCTCGCCGCGGATCCGGACATCGACGCGGTGGTCTGGTGCACGGACAGCGCCGACGGCTCCCCGCTGGGCACCCCTCAGCGCTTCATGGCCTACGCGACCATGCTGGTGGAGGGGGCAAAGACGTCGGCGAAGCCCTTCTACCTGATGGGCACGCGCCCGGGCATCTTCCGGCGCGACCAGCACGAGCTGCTGAGCGCCCACGGCATCGCGCTGATCGGCGGCACGCGCCAGGGCCTCCGCGCGATCGACCGCCTCGCCCGCCAGGCGGTGCCGCGCGCGCCGCTCCGTCCCCCGCCCGCGCGTCCGATGCCGTCGCTCGCCGCGCTCGCGGGTGGCCGGACGCGGCGCACGATCCACGAGCACGACGCCAAGCGGCTGCTCGCCCAGGCCGGTCTCCCGGTGGTGCGCGAGCATTTGTGCGCGACCCGGGAGGCGGCGCTGGACGCGGCGGGCGCGCTCGGCTATCCGGTGGCGCTGAAGCTCGTCGCGGACGGGGTGCCGCATCGCTCCGATCTCGGGCTGGTGGCGGTCGGGATCCGCGACGGCCACGAGCTGGGCCAGGCGTGGGACCGCATGATGGCGGTGCGCGCGACGACGCTGGCGAGCGTCGCGATCGCCGGCTTGGTGGTCCAGCAGATGGTGAGCGAGGGCATCGAGGTGCTCGCGGGGGTGACTCACGATCGCGACTTCGGCCCGCTGCTCGCGTTCGGGCTGGGCGGTGTCGCGGCGGAGGCGCTCGACCGGATCGCGCTGCGGCCGCTGCCGCTCCGGGTGGGCGACGTCGAGACGATGGTCGCCGAGGTCCCCGCCGCGACCACGCTGCTCGCCGGCTTCCGGGGCCGACCGCCCGCCGACGTCGACGCGCTCCATCGCTGTCTCGAAGCGCTCGCCGACTACGCGTGGGCCGACCGTGCGGCCGTCGCCGAGCTGGACGTGAACCCCATCAAGGTGCTGCCGCGGGGCCGGGGCTGCGTCGTGGTCGACGCGCTCATCGTCCCGCGGCGGGCCGAGGAGCCCCCATGAGCGCGGAGATCGTGACCTACACCGTCGAGGGCCGGGTCGGCGTCGTGACCATCAATCGGCCCGACAAGCTCAACGCGATCAGCCCCGAGCTCAAGCACACCCTCGTGGAGCGCCTGCGCGCCGCCGACGCCGATCCGGCCACCAGCGTGGTGGTGCTGCGGGCGGAGGGCCGCAGCTTCAGCGCCGGCTACGACATCTCCCCCAATCCCGCGCGCGCGGCGCGGCGGGGCAACGCGCTGGCCTGGCACGAGTCGCTGACCGACGACATCCGGCTCGAGATGACCCCGTGGGACATGAACAAGCCGGTGATCGCCTCGGTGCAGGGCCACTGCCTGGGTGGCGGCTGCGAGCTCATGATGTTGTGCGACCTGGCGGTGGCCGCCGACGACGCGGTCTTCGGCGAGCCCGAGATCCGCTTCTCCAACGTCGGCCCCGGCCTGGTGATGCCCTTCGTGATCGGCCTGCGGCGCGCACGGGAGCTGCTCTACCTTGGCGACAGCATCGACGCGAAGACCGCGCTCTCCTATGGCATGGTCAACCGCGTCGTGCCCCGCGCCCGCTTGCAGGAGGAGACGATGAAGCTGGCGCGTCGGATCGCCCTCATCTCGCCGGAAGCGCTGGCCGCCACCAAGCTGGCCACGCGACGCGGCGCCGAGGCGGCCGGCTTCCGCAACGCGATCCTGGCCGGCCTCGACGTGCTCGCGCCGCTCTACGCGGCGCGGACCGAGATCGGGATGAAGTTCGACGAGATCCGGGAGAAGGAGGGGCTGGGCGCGGCGCTCAAATGGCGCGCCGCCCAGTTCGCGGACTGAGCGGCTCGGCGAGCACGAGGAGTGCGCTGACGAACGGAGCCCGGGCGCGAGCCCATCAGGCCCTCCGCGACTCGGAAGAGCTCCACCGTCTCACCCTCAGCAACATCACCGAACGTGGGCATCATCTTCGGGTACGGCCCCGACGAGGTGCAGGCCATGGGCCGGATCGATCGGCTCCTGGGCGACCACCGCCTCGACCGCACCGAGCTGCGACCGACCCTGCCCGCGATCTCGGCCGACCGCGTGTCGCTCCAGCAGATCGTGCTCAAGCCGGTCGTCGAGACGCCCGGGGGCGCATCTGGAGCGAGGATCTCGGCGGCCGCGGCGCGACGTTCCGCCTGAATCTGCCCGTCCAGTAGCTATCGGACCGACCGTCCCCGACACGGCGGTCGATCCTTGACGGAGCCCGGCGGGCCGACTACTCTCTCGGCACCCGTGTCATCCTGCTCGTCTCGTTTCGTCTGAGAGCTCTACCGATGCAGTGCTCCCGGTGCCAGCACGACAACCCGCCCGGCGCGAAGTTCTGCGGCGAATGTGCGGCCCCGCTCGCCGCCACGTGCCCGTCGTGCGGGGCGGCCAACCCGCCGGGCAACAAGTTCTGCGGTCAGTGCGCGACGCCCCTGCGCACTCCGTCCGCCGCGGCCGCCGCCCCGGACTCCTACACCCCGCGGCACCTGGCCGCGCGGATCCTCAACTCGAAGGCCGCGCTGGAGGGCGAGCGCAAGCAGGTCACGGTGCTCTTCGCGGACATGAAGGGGTCCACCGAGCTGCTCGCGGACCGCGATCCGGAGGAGGCCCGCGCGATCCTCGATCCGGTGCTGGAGCGGCTGATGGAAGCGGTGCATCGCTACGAGGGCACCGTGAATCAGGTCATGGGCGACGGGATCATGGCCCTCTTCGGCGCGCCGCTGGCTCATGAAGACCACGCGGTGCGCGCGTGCTACGCGGCCCTGCGCATGCACGACGCGATCGGCCGGTACGCGCAGGCAGTGCGGCGCGATCACGGGGTCGAGGTGCAGATCCGGGTCGGCCTCAACTCGGGCGACGTGGTCGTGCGGTCGGTGGGCAGCGATCTGCGCATGGATTACACCGCGGTCGGGCAGACCACGCACCTCGCCGCGCGCATGGAGCAGCTCGCGCCCGCCGGGACCACCCGGCTGACCGCCGAGACGTTGCGCCTGGCCGAGGAGTTCGTGCAGGTCCGGCCGCTCGGGCCCGTCCCGGTCAAGGGTCTCGCCGCCCCGATCGACGTGTTCGAGCTGACCGGAGCCGGCACCGTCCGCACGCGCCTGCAGGCCGCGCGGGCCCGCGGCTTCAGCCGCTTCGTGGGCCGCGACGCCGACCTGGAGCAGATTCGCCAGGCCGCCGCTCAGGCCCGACAGGGGCACGGCCAGCTCGTGGCGGTCGTGGGTGAAGCGGGCGTCGGCAAGTCGCGGCTGTTCTACGAGTTCATCCGCTCCCATCACGGGCCGGGCAGCGGCTGGCGGGTGCTCGAGGCCAGCTCGGTGTCCTACGGCAAGGCCACGCTGTTCCTGCCGCTGGCCGAGCTGCTGCGTGGCTACTTCGGCATCGACGGCCGCGACGACCTGCGCACGGTGCGGGCGAAGGTCACCGGCACCCTGCTCACCCTCGACCGCACGCTCGAGGAGTCGATCCCCGCGCTGCTGTGGATCCTCGACGTACCCGACCCCGGCGAGGCGTTCGCCCAGCTGGAGCCGCCTCAGCGGCGCCGGCGCGCGATCGAGAGCGTCAAGCGCGTCCTGCTGCGCGAGAGCCAGGCGCAGCCGCTCCTGCTCCTGCTCGAAGACCTCCACTGGATCGACACCGAGACGCAGGCCGTCCTGGACAGCCTGGCCGAGAGCCTGGGCAGCGCGGCGGTGCTCCTCGCGGTGAACTATCGCCCCGAGTACCGTCACGGATGGGGCAGCAAGACCTACTACCGGCAGATCCGCCTCGACCCGCTGCCGCCCGAGAGCGCGGACGCGCTGCTCCACGCCTTGCTCGGCGACGATCCGTCCATCGCGTCGCTCTCGCCGCTGCTGATCGCCCGGACGGAAGGCAATCCCCTCTTCCTCGAGGAGAGCGTGCGGACGCTCGTGGAGACGGGCGCCCTCGTGGGCGAGCCGGGTGCCTACCGGCTCGCCGGCGCGGCCGCGACGATCCAGATGCCGGCCAGCGTGCAGGCGATCCTGGCCGCGCGCATCGATCGCTTGCGCCCGGAGCTCAAGCGGCTGCTGCAGGCCGCCGCCGTCGTGGGCAAGGACGTGCCGGTGGCCCTGCTGGCGCCCGTCGCGGAGATGACCGACGACGCGCTACACGCCGGGCTCGGGGAGCTACAGACCGCCGAGCTGCTCTACGAGGCGCGACTGTTCCCCGATCTGGAGTACACCTTCAAGCACGCCCTCACCCACGAGGTGGCGTACGGCGGCGTGCTCCAGGAGCGGCGCCGACTCCTCCACGCGCAGATCCTGGCGACGATGGAGCGGCTGCACGCCGACCGGGTCGGCGAGCACGCCGAGGTGCTCGCGCACCACGCGGAACGGGCGGGCGTGGTCGACCGGGCCGTGCGCTATCTCCGCGAGGCGGGCACGCGGGCCGCCGCGCGCTCCGCCAACCGCGAGGCCATCGACTTCCTCGAGCGGGCGCTCGCGCTCCTCGCCGAGCAGCCCGAGAGCCGGGAGACGATGTCGGAGGCTCTCGACGTGCGGATCGCCCTCGGCCCGGCGCTGATGTCGCTCCACGGCCCGCCGTCGCCGATCGTGGAGACGTCGTACCGGGCGGCCCTCGACCTGGTGGAGCGCCTGGACGACGCGGCCCGCCGCTTCCTCGTCCAATGGGGACTCTGGTACGTCCAGTTCACGCGGGCCGACTATCCGCCCGCGGTGGAGGCGGGCGAGCACCTGCTCGAGACGGCCCGGCGGACCGGCGAGCGTGATCAGCTCCTGGAGGCGCACCACGCGCTGTGGCCGACGCTGGTCGCGATGGGCGAGGTGAAGCGCGCCGTCCCGCACATCGAGCGCGGCCTCGAGCTGTACGACCGCGAGCGCCACGCCGGCATGGCATCGGTGTACGGCGGTCACGACCCCGGCGCGTGCTGCCGCTACTTCCTGGCCGCGAGCCAGTGGGCCCTGGGCTATCCCGAGCGCGCCATCGCGGCGGCCCACGAGGCGATCCGCCTCACCGACACGCTGGCCCACCCGATGACCTCGACGATGACGTTCGGGATGGTGGCCTGGATCTACTACTTGAGCGGCGACCGCCGAGCCGCCGCCGCGGCGGGGCAGCGCTGCATGGCGGTTGCGGAAGCGAACGGCTTTCACGGCTGGGACATCGGCATGGCCGCCCTGCTGCACGTGATCCGTGACGAGCGTCCCGACGCCACGGTCCTGGACGCGCTCCGCAAGGGACAGGCGCGGGAGATCATGCGGACGTGGCGCTCGGTGATCGGCAGCTGCACCATCGCATCGCTCTACGGCGCTCTCGAGGCGCCCCGGCAGGGCCTCGCCGTCCTGGCCGCGCTCGGCGACGCGGCGGCGACCGGGCTCTATGGCCCCGAGGTGTATCGCGTGGAGGGCGAGCTGCGGCGAATGTCCTCCGAGCCGCCAGAGGAGGCCGCCCGGTGCTTCGAGCGCGCCGTCGAGATGGCGCGCGGCCGGGAGCTGCGCTCGCTCGAGCTGCGCGCGGCCACGAGCCTCGCCCGTCTCTTCCGCGACCAGGGCCGGCGCGAGGACGCCCGCCGGACGCTCGCCGGCATCTACAGCTGGTTCACCGAGGGCTTCGACCTGCCGGACCTGCGCGCCGCCCGGGCCCTGCTGGACGACCTCGGGGGGTGAGGGGCCGGCGCCGGCGTGCGTCGACCGTGGCCGGTTGCGCGGAGGCGGAGGCGCGGCATACGATTCCCTCCATCGTCGCGCCGGGGCTACGAAGAGGGAGGCGATCATGGGCGACTGGTACGTGAAGCAGACGATCGGGCTCCTCCCCGAGCGGGCGGCGCGCCAGTGGGGCCCGCGAGAAGCGCTGGCCTTCCAGGGCCGGCGGTGGACGTTCGCCGATCTGGACGCCCGCGTCGACGCGGTGGCGCGGGGCCTCCTCACCCTGGGCATCGCCCCCGGCGACAAGGTCGCGCTCTGGATGGTCAACCGGCCGGAGTGGATCGACGCGATGTTCGCGATCATGAAGATCGGCGCGGTGCTGGTGCCGGTGAACACGCGCTTCCGCACCGAGGACACCGCCTACGTGCTGGCCCAATCCGACGCCGCCGCGGTGCTCCTGGCCGATCGCTCGGGCCCGGTGGACTACCTCGGCATGATGCGCGACGTGGCGCCCGCGCTCGGCGCCGCGGCCGACCCGCGCCTGCCGTGCCTGCGTCACGTGGTGGCGCTGTCGGACGGGGCGCACGCCGGCGTGACCGGCTGGCGCGAGATGGTGGAGCGCGGGGGGGCGGTCACCCCCGACGCCCTCCGCGAGCGGGCGCGCCGGGTCGATCCCGAGGACACCGCCTTCATCTTCTACACGTCGGGCACCACCGGCTTCCCCAAGGGGGCGGTGCACAGCCACCGGATGATCCGCAACACCTGGGACCACGGCGATCGCATGGCCATCACCATCAACGACGTGATCCTCATGTACCTGCCGCTCTTCCACGCCTTCGGCTTCCTCGAAGGGCCGCTCATGTCGCTGATCCGGGGCGCGCGCCAGGTGCTGACCGAGACCTTCGATCCCCACGAGTGCCTCGACCTCGTGGCGAGCGAGCGGGCGACGATCATCCACGGCTTCGACACCCACTACCAGGCCCTGCTGGACGCCCAGGAGCGCCGCCCGCGCGACGTGTCGAGCGTGCGCACCGGCATATGCGGCACCGGCATGTCCAGCTCGATCCCCATCGCCCGGCGCGCCCGGCGGACGTTCGGCAATCTCATGACCGGTTTCGGGATGAGCGAGGTGGGAATCGGCGTGACCTTCTCGTTCCTCGACTCCACCGAGGAGCAATGCGTGGAGGCCAACGGCTATCCCGGCTCGGGCTACGAGATCCGCATCATCGATCCCGAGACCGGCGCGGACCAGCCGGTGTCGGTCCCCGGCGAGATCCTCGTGCGCGGCTACATCGTCACCGCCGGCTACTACAAGCGGCCCGAGGAGACCGCGCGGGCCATCGACCGCGACGGGTGGTTCCACACCGGCGACATGGGCCTCCTGCGCCCGGACGGCCACATGCGCTTCCTCGGCCGCTACAAGGACATGCTCAAGATCGGCGGCGAGAACGTGGACCCCATGGAGGTCGAAGCCTTCCTCACGACCCACCCCGCGATCAACGCGGCCTCGGTGGTCGGCCTGCCCGACGCGCGGCTCTCCGAGGTGGCGGTGGCGTTCGTGCAGCTGGCCGCCGGCTGCGCCCTGTCCGAGCAGGAGGTCATCGCGCACTGCCGCGGGCGGGTGGCGAGCTTCAAGATCCCGCGCCACGTGCGCTTCGTCGACGAGTTCCCGATGACCAGCTCCGGCAAGGTGCAGAAGGTCAAGCTGCGCGAGCGCGCCCGCCACGAGTGGCCGGCCGGGCCGGCCGGCCGCTCGGAGCTCGAGCCCGCGCCACCCGCGCGCGCCTGAGCGGGGACGACGCGATGGACGTCGGCCTGCAGATGATCTTCGCCAGCTACGGGTGGAGCGATGTGCCCGACGCGCAGGTGTGGGACGAGGAGCTGCGGCTCGCCCGGCAGGCCGTCGATCTGGGCTTCGACGTGCTCTGGTCGGTGGAGCACCACTTCAACGACTACTCGTTCTGCCCGGACAACCTGCAGCTCATGTCCTACCTGGCCGCCCAGTGTCCCGAGGTCGGCCTCGGCACCGCCGCGGTGATCCTGCCCTGGCACGATCCCCTGCGCGTCGCCGAGCAGGCCGCGGTGCTCGATCACCTGAGCGGCGGCCGTCTTCGCCTCGGCGTGGGCCGCGGCCTCGCCCGGCGCGAGTTCGCCGCCTTCCGGGGCACGATGGACGAATCGCGCGGGCGGTTCGACGAGGCCGCGGAGATGATCCTGCGCGCGCTGCGCACCGGGGTGATGGAAGGAGACGGGCCGTTCTACCGCCAGCCGCGCACCGAGATCCGGCCGCGGCCGACGCGGAGCTTCGACGGCCGCGTCTACGCGGTGGCCTCCTCCGACGACTCGGTGGTCTCGGCCGCGACGCTCGACGCGCGCATGGTGATGTTCGCGGACCGGCCCTGGCCCATGCGCATGCCGGCCATCCGGAAGCACCGCGAGCTGGTGCGGCGGATCCACGGGCACGAGGCGGGACCGCCCCTGCTCGCCGACTTCTGCGTGTGCACCGCCACCATGGACGGCGCGGAGGAGACCGCCCGCCGCTACATGGGCAAGTTCGTGGAGAGCAACTTCTACCACTACGAGCTGCTGGGACCGCACTTCAGCACCGTGAAGGGCTACGACGCCTACGCGCAGAAGATCGCGATGGCCCGCGAGATCGGCATGGACGGCATCGTCTCCGCGTTCATGGAGGCCGCGGTCTGGGGCACGCCCGATCGCATCCTGCGCAAGTTCGAGGAGCGCCGGGCCATCGTCGGCGAGTTCGAGCTGGCCACCTCGTTCCGGTTCGGCGGCACCCCGTTCGACCTGGCCGAGTCGGGACTGCGCCTCTACGCCAAGGAGGTCCTCCCGGTGGTGCGGTCCTGGACGAAGGCGGACGCGGCGCGCTCCTAGGCGCGCGGCCTCGTCTCCTCCTCGGCGCGCTCGGCCCAGTACGGCATCGCCATCGCGCGGTACAGCCTCATCGCGGCCGACAGATGCTCGCCGGCCGCGTCTCCGCCGGCGCGGCGGAAGAGCCGGCCGAGGCCCAGGTGGCAGTGGGCGACCAGCGGGCGCATGCCGTGCGCGTCGGCCAGCGCGAGGGCCTGTCGATAGTGGACCTCGCCCCGCTCGCCGTCCGAGCGCTGGGAATGCGCGGCCACGTCGCCCAGCAGGTGCCGGGCGTGCGCCGCGAAGCCCGGATGCGCGGGCGACGAGGCGAGCGCGCGCTCGGCCAGGCGACGCGCGTCGTCGAGCCGCCCGAGGAGCAGCGCGGCGCGGCCCAGCGCGTGGCAGGCTTCGCCGTGGAGACCGATGATGCCCCGATCGGCCTCGCGCGCGAGCAGGCGCGCCCCTTCCTCGAACCGGCTGGTGGCTTCGCCGATCTCGCCGGCCTGGGCCAGCGCCCACGCCGAGGAGGCCACCGCATGCGGGAGGTTCAGCACGATGTTCCCGCTGCGGTAGGCCGCGACGCCGTGCTCGACCAGTGACCGCGCCCGCGCCCAGTCGCCCTGCAGGAGATGCAGCCAGCTCGCGGCCAGATGGGCCATCCCGACCGCGTAGGCGTGGCGCGTGGGCTCGGCGAGTCGCAGCGCCTCGGCCTCGTAGCGCGCGGCCTCGCCGAACCGGCCGAGCTGGGCGAGGCTCCGGACCAGGAGGTAGCGGTCGTAGATCGCGATGGGCATGGCCGCGCCGAACGATTCGTAGTCGGCGCCGGCGGGCAGCGCCGCGAGATTGCCGACCGCCAGCTCCACCGCGCGCTGGAAGTCGCCGCCGAAGTAGCTCGCCTGCTCGAGGTACGTGGTGGTCAAGAGGCGCAGAGGCAGGTCCCCGCTGCGCGCGGCCGCGGCGAGGGCCCGCATCCCGAGCGGCAGCGCCTCGTCGAGCTGCCCGAGCTGCGAGTGCGCGTTGGTCATGACCGCCCACACGCGGCCGCGGCGGCGGTCGTCGTTCAGGGTCTCGGCGATGACCTCGGCCTCGCGCAGGCGCTCCATCACCGCGCGGTATTCGCCGAGCACGCCGAGCAGCGGCCGCAGCTCGAGACGGATGTCCACCCCCTGCTCGAGCGTGGCCGGGCTCTCGGGCAGCCCGGCCAGCACGCCCAGCGCCTCCTCGAGCCATCCCCGCGCCTCCGGGAGCGCGCAACGGCCGGCCGCCTTGAGGCCGGCCTGCCGGAGATAGGGCACCGCCTTGTCCCACACCGCGCCGTGCAGGGCGTGATGGGCGAGCCGCTCCACCTGCTCGCCGAGGCGGTCGCGGTGCAGCGACTCGATCGCCCCCACGAGCCGGGCGTGCAGCTCGCGGCGACGCTCCTGCAGCAGGCCGCCGTACGCGACCTCGTGGGTGAGCGCGTGCTTGAAGGTGTACTCGAGGTCGGGAAACAAGCGCGTCTCGTAGAGGAACTCGGCGGCCTGCAGGTCGCCGAGCCCGCGGCGCAGCTCCTCCTCGCCGACCTCGGCCACCGAGAGCAGGAGCGCGAACGGCACGTCCTTGCCGATGACCGAGGCCGCCTGCAGCAGCCGCTTCCGCTCGGGCGACAGCCGGTCGATGCGCGCGGCGAGGATCGCCTCCACGGTGGTCGGCACGTGCACCGTCAGGTCGCCGTGGGCCAGCCGGTAGGCGCCGCGCTCGCCGACCAGCGCCTTCGTCTCCACCAGGGCCTGCACGCTCTCCTCCAGGAAGAGCGGATTGCCCTCGGTGCGGGCGATGAGGGTGCGCTTGAGCGCGTCCAGGTCGGGGCCGGTTCCGAGCAGTCCGGTGAGCAGGTCCTCGGCGCTCTCCGCGGGCAAGGGCTCGACCCGCAGCTGGCGGTAGTAGCTCTTGTGGCCCCAGCCGTGCTCGTACTCCGGCCGATAGTTGACGAGCAGCAGCATCCGCGCCGTGGGCAGGCTCTCCACCAGGCTGCTCAGCACCGCCTCGGTCTCCGCGTCGCTCCAGTGGAGGTCCTCGACGAGGAGCAGGAGCGGCTGGACCCGGCTCTCGCGGAACAGCAGGCCGGTGACCGCCTCGAGCGTCCGGCGGCGGCGCTGCGACGGGTCGAGGCGTGCCCACGCCGCGTCCGGGACCGGCACCTCGAGCAGCGCGAGCAGGGCCGCGAGCGCCGGCTCGAGCGCGCGATCGAGCGAGAGGACCTTGCCGATCACCTTCTCCCGGATCGTCCGCGTCTCGTCCCGCGCCCCGATCTGGAAGTACGCCTTGAGCAATTCGACGATGGGCAGGTAGGCGGTGGTCTTGCCGTAGGAGACGCCGCCGCTCTCGAGCAGCCGCCAGCCCTGCATGCGATGCGAGTGCATGAACTCCCAGTAGAGGCGCGACTTGCCGACGCCGGGCTCGCCCAGCACCGCGACCACCTGCCCGTGGCCGTCCTGGGCCTGCTCGAGCGCCCGGCGCAGCTGATCGATCTCGCGATCGCGGCCGACGAAGCGGGTGAGCCCGCGGGCGGCCGCCGCGTGCAGGCGCGATCGCACCGCGCCCGGGCCGACGATCTCGTAGACCTCGATCGGCTCCGGGAGTCCGCGCACCGCGACCGGGCCGCGCGCGGTCACCTGGACATAGCCCTCGGCCAGCTGCAGCGTCGTCGGTGCCAGCAGCACGGTCCCCGGGGCGGCGAGCTGCTCCATGCGGGCGGCCAGGTGGGTGGTCTGGCCCAGCGCGATGTAGTCCATGTGCAGATCGGAGCCGATGCCCCGGACGACGACGTCGCCCGAGTTGAGGCCGACCCGGATCTGGATGAGCACGCCGTGGGAGCGGAACACCTCCTCGGCGTACCGCTTGACCGACTCCTGCATCCGGAGCGCGGCGTAGCAGGCGCGCACCGCGTGGTCCTCGTGGGCCAGCGGCGCGCCGAAGAGGGCCATGATCCCGTCGCCGCGAACCTGGTTCACGGTGCCCTCGTACCGGTGCACCGCGGCCATCATGTGCTCGAGGACGGGATCGAGCAGCTTGCGCGCCTCCTCGGGATCGCGATCGGCCACCAGCTCCATCGAGTCCTTGGTGTCGGCGAAGAGCACGGTCACCTGCTTGCGCTCGCCCTCGAGCGCGCCCTTCGAGGTGAGGATCTTCTCGGCGAGATGCGGAGGCGTGTACGAGCCCGGCGCGGCGAACCGCGGCGAGGCGCCCGCCCCGCGGCCGACCGGCTGCCCGCACTGCAGGCAGAAGCGCGCGCCGGCGGGCAGCGCGGCTCCGCAGCTCTCGCAGCGGGCGGTGAGCGGGGCCCCGCATTCCAGGCAGAACTTCGCCTGCCGCGGGTTGTCGGTCTGGCAGCGGACACAGGTCATGGCGATGACGGCGGCGACGACGGCACGATCACGAGGGCAGGATGACCGCCTTGCCGGTGGTCTGGGTATCGAAGAGGCGGTAGGCCTCCTCCGCCTGCTCGAGCCGCCAGCGGTGGGTGAAGAGACGCTCCACGTCGATCTTGCGCTCGGCGACGAACTCGGCGCACTCGGCCTGCCCCTGCCTGGAGAACGTCCAGGACCCGACCAGCGTCACCTGGCGGCGCAGCAGGTCCGGGCTCACGTCGAGCGTCACCTGGCCGCGCTCGCCCACGAAGCACGCGGTGCCCCACGAGCGCACCGCGCGGACCGTGGCCGCGCGCGCCTCCGGCGCCGACGAGGCGTCGAGCGTCTTGTGGGCGCCCTCCCCGTGCGTGAGATCGCGGATCGCCTTCACCATGTCGTCGGCGGCCGGGTCGATCACCGCGTGGGCGCCGAACTGCTGCGCGAGCTTGCGCCGCTCCGGGGCGATGTCCACCGCGAGGACCCGCGCGCCCATCTCCACCGCGAGCTGCGTCGCCGACAGGCCCACCGGCCCCTGGCCGAAGATGGCGATCGTCTCGCCGCCCTGCAGCGCGACGCGCCTGAGTGCGCCCCACGCGGTCCCGGTGCCGCAGGAGATCGCGGCGCCCGTCACGAACGACAGCGCGTCGGGCAGCGGCACCAGCGTCGACGCCGGCACCTTCATGTACCGCGCGTGCCCGCCGTGCCCACCCGAGCCGTAGACCACCGCGCCCTCGAGGCACATCTGGGTCCAGCCGGCCCGGCAGTGCTTGCAGACGCCGCATCCCTCGTAGTGGTGGTCCATCACCCGCTGGCCCACGCGGGCCTCGCGATCGGTGACGCCCGCGCCCACCGCGGCCACCACCCCGCAGGGCTCGTGGCCGGCGATCATGCCGGCCTGGCGGCGGATGCCGCCGGTGACGACACCGGCGGGCTGGGCGGGGGCGCGGTAGTTGTGCAGATCGCTGCCGCACATGCCCGAGGCCCGGATCTCGAGCACCACGTCCCGCGGGCCCGGAGCCGGATCCGGGAACTCGCGCAGCTCCAGCTTCCGATCGCCGAGAAACACGACGCCCTTCATGCGCACCTCCTGCGGTCGATGATGTTCGGTCCGCTAGCGCGACGGGGCCGGGGACGGCACGATGACACCGGGGGCGAGCGGGATCTCCTCCACGGGCATGACCCCGGTGACGAAGTGCCGGGTCTCGCCGAAACAGCTGGTGGGCAGCCCGACCTTCTGCTCGTAGTGCAGCGTCACGCGCCGGCCCATGACCCGGTTGATCTCGGCCGCGACCCCGTCGTCCCGGACCGTGAACAGGAACTTCTCGGTCGTCGAGCCGGGCATCGAGACCATCGCCATCTCGCCTTCCCACGTCTTGCAGATCCAGCCCTTCCGGGAGAACTTCTGCACCCAGCCGGCCCTCTCCCCGGTCGCATAGCTCCACCGAAGCGTGCCCCAGACGTAGCCGGTGATCATCACGGCCACGATCAGCAGTGACACGACGATCACGCCGACCTTCCCCATCCCCTCCTGACCGCGTGCCACCATGTCGAGGCTCCTCCGGCTCCTCGCGGATAGCGTTCGCTCCCGGCTGCCAGACTACCACCGCCCCTTCGCTCTCGTCCCTCCTGCGGTAGACTCGTCCGGCGGACGGCTCCGTCGCCACTCACTCATCACCCGGAGGAGAGCATGACGGTCTACGAGATGCGCACCTACACGCTGCACGTCGGCAAGATGGGCGAGGCGGTCAAGCTCTACACCGAGTTCGGCTACCCGGCGCTCCAGAAGGGCGGCCAGGACAAGAAGCTCATCGGCTACTTCCAGGCCGACACCGGCATGATCAATCAGCTCGTCCATCTCTGGAAGTTCGACGACGACGCCGACCGGCGCGCGCACTGGAAGTCGGTGTTCGCCAACAAGGATTTCGTGGAGGGCTTCGCGGTGAAGTTCCGGCCGCTGGTCGCCTCCCAGGAGGTCAAGCTGCTGACCGCGGCTCCGTGGGGCCCCCATCCCTGACGGACCGGTCGACCGCCGCCCGGTTGACAAGGCGTGGACCCGCGCCTAGCATCGCCGCGTCAGTAGAGGCCGACGATGGCACCACCCGACAGCCAGGAGGATCTGCGATGAAGCGAGTCACCCCGCTCCTCTCCCTGCTCTGCCTGCTGTGCCTGGCTTCGATCTCGGCCGCCGACAGCGGCGCGGCCTGGGGCGTGTACGGCGGCGATACCGCCAACACGCGCTACAGCAGCCTCGACAAGATCAACACCGGCAACGTGCAGCAGCTCAAGGTGGCGTGGGCGCTGCAGCTCGGGTCGGTGCGCTCCCAGGAGTCCACGCCGATCCTGGTCGGCGACACCCTCTACGTGACCTCGTCGTTCGGTCCCAAGAACGTGTTCGCGGTGGATGCGAAGACGGGGACGGTGCGGTGGCGCTACTCCCCCGACGTGCCGGGCGGCATCGATCAGTTCGCCTGCTGCGACGTCAACAATCGCGGCGTGGCCTACGCCAACGGCAAGGTCTTCGTGGGCCGGCTCGACGGGCACATGGTCGCGCTGGACGCCAAGACCGGCGCGGAGCTGTGGAAGACGCAGGTCGTCGACTACACCCAGGGCTCGGTGATCACCTCGCCGCCCACCATCGTGAAGAACCTCGTGATCACCGGCTTCGGCGGCGGCGAGTACGGAGCGCGCGGCTATCTGAGCGCGCTCGACCAGGACTCGGGCAAGGAGGTCTGGCGCTTCTGGACCGTGCCCGGCCCCGGGGAGCCGGGCAACGACAGCTGGAAGGGCGACTCGTGGAAGTACGGCGGGGCGACCGCCTGGCTGATCGGCTCGTACGATCCCGCGCTGAACCTCATCTACTACGGCACCAGCAATCCCTCGCCGTGGGGCGGCTCGATCCGTGGTCTGGACAGCGGCAACTACGGCATCATGACCAACCTCTACTCGTCCTCCACGCTCGCGCTGAACGCGGACACCGGCAAGCTCGTGTGGCACTACCAGAGCACGCCGCACGACGTGTGGGACTACGACGGGGTGAACGAGCTGGTGCTGGCCGACGTCACCGTCAACGGGCAGAAGACGCCGGCGATGTTCAAGGCCGACCGCAACGGCTTCTTCTACGTCCTGAACCGCCAGACCGGCAAGCTGATCTCCGCGCAGTCGTACGTGCCCATCAACTGGGCGACCGGCGTGGACATGACCACCGGCCGGCCGATCGAGGTGCCGGACAAGCGGCCGCGCTTCAAGTTCCGGGCGATGAACATCTGCCCGAATCTGCTCGGCGGCAAGAACTGGCACCCCATGAGCTACAGCCCGCAGACCGGGCTCGTGTACATCCCGTCCATCAACCTGTGCATGGACATGGAAGGCGCCGAGCCCGCCTACAAGCGCGGCAGCTTCTATCTCGCGTTCGAGTTCGACCTGGGCAAGAGCGGGCCCGGCGGCTACATGAGCGAGCTGATGGCGTGGGATCCGGTCAAGCAGCAGAAGGTCTGGGGCAACAAGGACGCGCTGCCCTGGCTCGGCGGCACCATGACCACCGCGGGCGGGCTGGTCTTCCACGGTGACGTGCGCGGCTGGTTCAAGGCCCTCGACGCCAAGACCGGCAAGCAGCTCTGGCAGTTCCAGACCGGATCCGGGGTGGCGGCCGCGCCGATGACCTACGAGCTCGACGGCAAGCAGTACGTGGCGGTCGTCTCGGGACGCACCTTCTCGATCCCGGTGTTCCTGGGGCCGATCGGCAAGCAGATGGTGGACGCCAGCCCGGAGGGCGGCACCCTCTTCGTCTTCGAGCTGCCGTCGCCCTAGGGCGACCGCGGGCACCGCTCGATGCGGAGGGGAGCGCTCGCGCTCGTGGGCGCGCTGCTGCTCGGGCTGGGGGCGACGACGCCGGCGGCGCCCCTCGCCAGGCTCCGCGTCTGCGCCGATCCCGACAACCTCCCCTTCAGCAGCGAGCGCGGCCCCGACCGCGGCCTCTACGTCGAGCTGGCCGAGCTGGTGGCCGCGCGCCTGGGCGCGCCCGCCGAGTACTTCTGGTGGCGGAGCTACTTCGGCCGGCGCACGGTGCGCAACACGCTGCTGTCCGACGAGTGCGACGCCTACTTCGGATTGCCGTACGACACGTCGTTCATGAGCCAGACCGTCGCGCTGACCCGGCCGTTCCTCGACATGGGCTACGCGGTCATCGCGCCGCGGTCGCCCGGACTCGCGGCCGTCGACGATCTCAAGGGCCGTCGGGTCGCGGTGCAGTTCTCGTCGTCACCGCAGCTGCTCCTCTCCGAGCGCGGCGGCTTCCAGCTGGTGACGTTCCGCGAGCCCGAGGCCGCGCTCGACGCGCTGGCGCGCCGCGAGGTCGACGCGGCCTTCGTGTGGGGCCCGGTGGCCGGCTATGTCAACAAGCAGAAGCTGGGCGGGGCCTATCAGGTCTCGCCGGTGGCCGGGCCGGGGCTGCAGTGGCAGGCTGCGGTGGGCGTGCGCAAGCGCGAGGAGAGCTTGCGCGTGGCCATCGACGCCGAGCTGGCGCAGCTCGGTCCCGACATCGCGCGGCTCGCCGTGAAGTACGGCTTCCCCTCGGGGCCGACCATCGGGTTCGAGCGGGTGTCCCGCAGCCGCGTGCCCCTGCTGGCGGCCGACAACCCGGTGGCCGCCGCC
Source organism: Candidatus Methylomirabilota bacterium (assembly GCA_035315345.1). Lineage (NCBI taxonomy): Bacteria > Methylomirabilota (SeqCode) > Candidatus Methylomirabilota bacterium. The sequence continues at coordinate 68,730 of DATFYA010000109.1, read as the reverse complement.
CCGCCCGACACCGTCCGGGCCGGCCGCAGCCTCTTCAACCAGTACTGCTCGCACTGCCACGCCCCCAACGCGCTGAGCCCGGAGCCGAGCCGCGACCTGCGGCGGCTGCGCGCGCGCTACGGCGACAAGATGCGGGACGTCGCGGTCAGCACCATGACGGAGGGGCGCCCGACGAAGGGCATGCCGACGTGGGGTGACGTCCTCAACGCGGAGGCCATCGGCAAGATCCTGACCTTCCTGGAATCGGTCCAGAACTGACGGTCTAGCGCAGCTCGGTCAGGAACGGGGTCAGCGGATCGATGTCGATGTCGAACCACCCGTCCTGCACCAGGGGGAACAGCGCGATCGTGGACCGGACGGCGGCCTCCGAGCTGCCCTCCATGACGAAGACGAAGCCAGGCCGATCTCCCGTCTTGTAGCCGTGCTCGGTGATCACGCCCTTCTCGATCAGCGTCCAAGCGGTGCGGGACAGCGATTTCTTCTTCACCCGCTCGAGCAGCTCCTCGCGCGTCCGGTCCGAGCGCAGCGTCCCGTTGACGAGATATTTCATGGCGTGCCCATCTCCCCGGTCGAGTCGACCGCGGGATCATCGTCTCACGGTCACCGGTATTTCGACGACGTCGTCGTCAGGTCGAGGTGACGGTCTTCACGGTGGCGTCGTCCCGATCGGGGCCGTCGTGTCACACCGCGGAGCTCGCCTGGTCGAGCGCGATCACGCGCTCGGTCGCGGGGGCGACGAGCGGGCCGGCGCCGCGGGGAGCGCCGACCCGCCGTGATGCGGTCTACTTCAGCGCGTCCTGCCCGGCCTGAGCGGTCTGGGCGTCCTGCGCGGAGGTGACGCCGGAGACGCCGATCGAGCCGATGACCTTGCCGTCGGCGACGATCGGGATGCCGCCCTCGATCATGCTGAACCCGGTCGAGAGCAACCGAAGACTGGCCCCGCCCTGGGCGATGCCGTCCTGCAGGGCCTTGGTCGGCCTCCGCAGCGCGACCGCGGTGCGGGCCTTCTCCTTGGCGATGTCCACGCTCCCCCACTGCGTGTTGTCCAGACGCTGCATCATGACCATCTGTCCGCCCGAATCGAGGATCACGATCGCGACCGGCCAGTTGTTCTTCCTCGCCTCGGCCTCCGCGCCGGCCATGACCTTCTTGGCCTGCTCCAGGTTGATCGGCAGGCCATAGAACATCGGCGGCGGCGCCGGGGCGGCCGGCTGCTGAGCGGCGGCCACACCGACCATGAGCGACAGAGCGATCACCACGAACGATAACGTCTTCATGGATTTCCTCCTGTGAGGGTGCGCGGCATGGAGTGGCGGCCGCGTAACTCGGCACCCCTGGCAAAGGTTCCCACGGCCCGACGAGCCGCTGCTGACGCGTCGACACACCGGCCGGACCTCTACCACAAGCCGGGCAGCAGACGATAGCGCACGACGCCCCGGTAGCCTGGCCACCCGTCGTCTCGCGAGAGCATCTGCTCCTCGGCGCCAATGCGGTAGACCATGGCGATCCATCCCGCCAGCACGAGCAGGACCGTGCCGACGTTCCACTCGTCCAGGTTGTAGCCGATGTCGGCGAGCACATAGGACAGGTACATCGGATGACGCACGAGCCGATAGGGTCCCTTCATCGCCAGGCTGCGCAAGGCTGGGCGGATCCCGAACGAGCGCCCGAGCGTGAGCAGACTCGCCAGGCTCAGGCACGCGGCGACCATGACGAGGACCAGGCTGCCGGCCGGCCACGCCGGCTCACCGGGCACCCACCGCAGATACGCCACCTGCGCGTAGGGATACGTATACGCCACGAAGACCGCGGCGATGGACGCGAGCGACCGATCGCGCGCCAGCGGTGCGGGCCGGGTCAGGGCGATGGCCAGCACCAGGAGATGCTGCGAGAGGTAGATCCAGTCGACGAGACCGAAGGTGGGGCTCAGCACGAACAGCAGCGCCAGCTCCGCGAGGGTGACGCCGAACAGGACGACGTCAGCGGCGGTTCGCCGGGCCACCGCTCCCCGATGTCACTTGAAGTCCGCCTCGTTGAACGTGAGCTTGAACCCGCGCACGCGCGGGTCGATCTCGACCTGCCGGCTCCACGTCACGGCCGGCAGCGAGCCGGGGGCCGCGCCGGTCGGGCGCGCCACCAGGCGATACTGCCCGGCGCGGAACGCGAGCTGGAGCCGGTTGGCGGGAAAGAGAATCGTCAGCGGCTGCGCTCCCGGCGCGTCCGGGTTCTGGTTCAGGTACACGACGATCGCCCACGGCGCGCCGTTCACGAGCGTGCCGAGGGCCACCGCATCGCCGCCGGCCGAGCTGGGGGCGGCCGCCGACACCACCTGAACGCCCGACGGAGGCGGACAGCCGGGATAGCCCTGATAGGCCTGGCGGATCTCCTCCTGCTGAATGGTCACCTCGGACAGCCCGAGAGTGGTCACCCCCAGGAAGAAGCGGCCGAAGTACTTGCCGTCGCGATCCGGGATCGTATCGCACGGCTGGATGGCAAGGCTGGCACAGCCCGCGAGCATCGGGATCACCGCGAGTGAGCACGCGAGCCAGCCTCGCGCCAACCAGAACACGCGCATTCACGACCTCCGTGTCACGACGAGATGGCCTCGGCTGCCGATGGTACCGGCTCCTGCGGTATAGTCAACGCCGGACCGGCACGCTCTCGCCGCCGGTGAGCCCGCGGCACCCGGGAGGCCGATCGTGAAAGTCGTCGATGCCATCGCCCGCATTCTCAAGATCGAAGGCGCCGAGTTCCTCAGCGCCTACCCCACCACGCCGGTGATCGAGGCCGCGGCGCGCGCCGAGATCCGTCCCGTGCTCTGCCGCCAGGAGCGGGTGGGCGTGGGCATCGCCGACGGCTACGCGCGCGTGACGAACGGCAAGAAGCTCGCCGCGTTCTGCATGCAGTACGGGCCGGGTGCCGAGAACGCCTTCCCCGGCGTGGCCACCGCGTACTCCGACTCCACGCCGGTGCTGCTCCTGCCGCTGGGCCATCCGCGCGATCGGGCGCAGGTCTTTCCCCTGTTCAGCTCGGCGCGGACGTTCGCCTCGGTCACCAAGGGCGTCGAGACCATCACGCAAGGCAGCCAGGTCGCCGACGTCATGCGCCGGGCCATCAGCCTGATGCGCATGGGCCGGCCGGGCCCGACGATGGTGGAGATTCCCGCCGACGTCGTGAGCGAGGAGGTGTCCGACGCCCTGGTGGACGCGTATCGGCCGGTGAAGACCACGGTGGCCGGCGCCAACGCGCGCGACGTCGAGGCAGCCGCCCGCGTGCTCCGCGAGGCCCGGCGCCCGGTGATCCACGCCGGCCAGGGCGTGCTCTACGCCGAGGCCTCGGCCGAGCTGGTCGAGCTGGCCGAGCTGCTGCAGGCGCCGGTGATGGCCACACTGGAAGGCAAGAGCGCGTTCCCGGAGAACCACCCGCTCGCCCTGGGCACCGGCGGGCCGTCGGTCACCGGCCAGACCCTGCACTACCTCCGCGAGGCGGACGTGGTGCTCGGCATCGGGTGCAGCTTCACCCGCCACGGCATGGCGGCCAGCATCCCCGCGGGCAAGACGATCATCCATGCGACCAACGACGAGCGCGACCTCAACAAGAGCTACGTCGCGGACCATCCGCTGCTCGGCGACGCGCGGCTCGTGCTGGGCCAGCTCGTCGAGGCCGTGCGGAGCCTGGGCGGCCGCCCGGTCGGCCGCGAGAGCGTGCGCGCCGATCTGGAGCGCGTGCGCGCGGGCTGGCTCGCGGAGTGGACGCCCATCCTGGGCTCGGCCGAGGTGCCGATGACGCCCTACCGGGTCATCGCCGAATTCATGCGCGCGGTCGATCCGCGCGAGGCCATCGTCACGCACGACTCGGGCAGCCCGCGCGACCAGATGCTGCCCTTCTACCGGTCGGTCTCGCCACGCGGCTATCTCGGCTGGGGCAAGTCGCACGCCCTCGGCACCGGCCTCGGGCTCACCATCGGAGCCAAGCTGGCGGCGCCCGACAAGCTCTGCGTGAACTTCATGGGCGACGCCGCCTTCGGCATGACCGGCCTCGACTTCGAGACCGCGGTGCGCTGCGGCATCCCTATCCTCACCGTCGTGCTGAACAACTCGGCGATGGCCATCGAGATCCCGCACCTGGTCGTCTCGCACGACAAGTACGGCACCCGCGACATCGGCGGTCGCTACGCGGACCTCGGCCGCGCGATGGGCGGCTGGAGCGAGCGGGTGGAGCGGCCCGAGGACATCGCGGGCGCCTTCGCGCGGGCGCGCAAGGCCACCGAGGACGGGCAGGCGGCCCTGCTCGAGTTCATCACCAGCCAGGAGACGCGCTTTTCACACCGCGGCGCGCTCAGGTAGCGCGGCGGTGACTCACGCGGGCCACGGCTCGGCCCAGCGGTCGGCGTGGGTGACCTCGGCCACCGGACGGCGCGTCACCGGCCCGAACGGGTCCAGCGGATAGCCGATCGGCATCAGCGCGAAGGTCGCCACGTCGTCGGGCACTTCTAGCACGGCCTTCACCTCGTCCTCGCAGCGGATGTGATTGGTGGTGATCGTGGTGCCGAGCCCGAGGGCGCGGCACGCGAGGATGACGTTCTGCACCGCGGGGTAGATGCTGGATCCGCGGATGCGCTCCACGTAGCGCTGCTCGTCGGCGAAGCGGGCGCGGATGTCGGGCGGCAGCGCGTCGGGTGACGGCAGCCGGGGCTGCGTCTGGCAGGGCACCAGGATCACCGGCGCCTCCGCCATGTGATCCCACAGGAACGCGCCGGAGGTCATCAGCCGCCGGAACTGCGCCTCGCTGAGATGCGGCGGCCGTCCCCGCGCCGCGTACATCGCGCTCGCGATGTCGGACGCCTTCCGGTAGATCGCGCCGAGTCGGCGCCGCCGCTCGGCGTCGCGGACCACGACGAAGGCCCAGTTCTGGGCGTTGCCCGCCGACGGGGCGCGGATGGCCGCGTCGAGGATGCGGGTGATGAGGGCCTCGGGCACCGGATCGGGCTTGAACCGGCGCATCGCCCGCGCGGTGTGCATCGCCTCGAACACGTCGAGCTCGGTCATGGCGCCGATCTTACCGCTAGCCCCGCCCGCCCCGGCGTAGTATTGAGGCCATGGCGCACTGGCTGGTGAAGTCCGAGCCGGACGACTGGTCGTGGGACCAGCAGGTCGCGAAGGGGCGTGAGGGCGCGGAGTGGACCGGCATCCGCAACTTCTCGGCGCGCAACCATCTCCGTGCCATGAAGAAGGGCGAGCAGGCGTTCTTCTACCACACCGGCAAGGAGCGCGCGATCGTGGGGATCGTGAAGGTGACCGCGGAGGCGCATCCCGACTCGACCGACTCCGCGTGGGTCGCGGTGGACGTCGCCGCGGTGAAGGCGCTGCCGACGCCGGTCGGCCTCGATCGGATCAAGGCGGAGCGGCGCCTCGCCGGCATGGCGCTGGTCCGGATCTCGCGCCTGTCCGTGCAGCCGGTCTCGGAGTCCGAATGGAAGATCGTCTGCGCGATGGGCGGCCTCTAATCCACCCTCTCCCCCGCGAGGGGGAGAGGGCAGGGTGAGGGGGCGGGGCCCGAACGACCGGGAAAGGAGGAAATGGTCATGGCAGCCGACCGCGACGATCGCGAGACCCTCGAGGCCCTGAACCGGGGCTATCTCCTCGCCGCCGAGAAGTGCGACGTGGCCTGGTATGCGGAGCACCTGGCCGAGGACTACCGCGCCACCAACCCCGACGGCTCCTTCGTGGACAAGGCGGGCTTCCTGGCCCGCATCGGGCGGCCGCACACGCTCCGCGACTTCCGCGCGCCCGAGGTGTCCATCCAGCGGGTGGGCGACGTGGCTCTGATCCACGCCAGCTTCGAGGACACGCGGCCCGACGGCGGCCACGGCCGCGGGCGCTACACCGACATCTGGCAGCGGCGGAACGGACGCTGGCTCTGTGTGTCCGCCCATTTCACGAGGTGCTGACCATGGCCACCGACCAGGCGACGCTCGTAGCGCTCAATCGCGAGTACATCCGATCGGTCAGCGAGGCCGACGTGCGGTGGTTCGACGCGCACCTCTCCGAGGACTTCGTCAACAGCAACCCGGACTGCTCGCGGCTGGACCGGGCGGGCTTCCTCGCCCAGATCGGCCGCGGCTCGACGGTGAAGAACCTCGACATCGAGGACGTGGTGATCCGCGAGCTGGGCGACGTGGCCCTGATCCACGCGCGCACCACCTACGTGAAGGCGGACGGTCAGCCGGGCGCCGGGCGCTACACCGACGTGTGGGCGCGACAGGGCGGCCGCTGGGTGTGCGTGGCCGCGAACGTCACGCGCCTCTGAACCCGGGGCGGCGACCGACCACGCGGCGCACGCTGAAGATCGGGGTCGTGTCGGACACCCATCTGCCGCGCTTCGGCGAGCGGCTGCCCGCGGCGCTCGAGCGCGGTCTGCGCCGAGAGCGCGTGACCCTGATCCTGCACCTGGGGGATTTCACCGGCCGGGAGGTGCCGCGACTCTTAGAAGAGATGGCGCCCCTCGAGGCGGTCGCGGGCAATAACGATCCGGCCGCCCTCGTGCGACGGTTCGGACGGCGCCGCATCCTCACGCTGGGCGGCGTGCGCGTCGGGATGGTGCACGGCGACGGCGCGCACGGCACCACGATTGACCGCAGCGTGGCCGCCTTCGCGGACGAGCCGGTGGACGTGATTTGCTTCGGGCATAGCCATCAGCCGGTCTGCGAGCGACGCGGGGCGACGTGGCTTGTCAACCCGGGCTCGCCGACGGACAAGCGGAGGCAGGCGAGCTACTCGTACGCGATCCTGAGCATCGCGCGGGGACGCGTGTTGCCGCGGCTGGTGTTCTTCGGCTCCCCAGGTCGGCGCCCCACTGCCGGGCGCCCCACTGCTCGGCGCCCCTCACCCCGGCCCTCTCCCCGGGGGGAGAGGGCGAGGGCGAGGTAGGTATCAGGACGTCTTGGCGAGGGCGCGGACGATCTCGCGGCAGAAGGCGGGAAGGTCGTCGGGTTTCCGGGAGGTGATCAGGTTGCCGTCCACCACGACCTCGGTGTCCGACCACTGCCCACCCGCGTTGGCCATGTCGTCCTTGATCGAGAAGAAGGACGTGATCTTCTTGCCACGGACGACGCCCGCGCTGGCCAGCATCCACCCCGCGTGACAGATGGCCGCGACCACCTTGCCCTGCTGGGCGGCGTCGCGGACCAGCTTCACCATCGACTCGTGACGGCGCATCATGTCCGGCGCGTAGCCGCCCGGCACGATCACCGCGTCGAACTCGACCGCGCTCACCGCGTCGGCCTGGACGTCCACCGCGACCGGATAGCCGTGCTTCGACGTATAGGACTTGGCGCCGCCGGCCCCGATCACCTTGACCTCGGCGCCTTCCTCCTTCATGCGGTAGTACGGCACCCACAGCTCCATCTCCTGGTACAGGTTCTCGGCCAGGATCGCGATCCGCTTGCCTTTCAGATTCATCGTTTCCTCCTTCGGTTTTCGGGATTGCCGGGGCGGGGCGAGCCCGCCCCCGCACTATACGCCCGCGGGCCGGGCGCGGCGAGGCGTCGACGGGCTCCCGCTAGCGATCGGTCGACGAGCCCGAGCCTCCCGACTCGCCCGAGCCGCCTTCCTGCTGGCTGCGCAGGAAGTCCTCCAGCTCCTGCATGAACTTCCCGGTGTCGATCTCGCCCTCGGGCAGCGGCTGGGGCTGCTCCTCGCGCGCCGCCGCGTCGTACTCCTGCTCCAGCTTCCGCACGTGCTCCCGGGTGGCGCGGTCGCGGGCCACCGCCTGATCGCACTGCACGCGGAAGTCGCGCACCGCCTCGGCGAAGGTCGACATGTCCAGGGTCAAGTTGAGCAGGCGGGCCACGTAGCTCACCAGCACCTCGATCGCGGCCGGATTCTCGGTGTCGGGCAGATAGTGAGGCGCCTGCCCCATGAAGCCCACGTGCTGCATGCCTCGACGCTCCGCCGCGTCCAGCACCACGGTGGAGATCCCGGTCGGCCCCTCGTAGGTCGGCGGCTGGTAGATGCCCCAGGCCTCCAGCAGCGACCGCGACGCGGCATCGGTGGAGCGGGCGGTGACCCGCACCGGCCGCGTGTGCGGAGCGCCCGCCAGGAGCGCCCCGATCGAGACGATGCGCGTCACCCCGCACCGCTCGGCCACGTCGAGGAAGGCCTTCGTGTACGTCTGCCACCGCTGGTGCGGCTCCGGGCCGCGGAACAGGAGCACGCCTTCGCGTCCGTCGCCGGGATCCCAGAAGGTGAACTCGCTCCGCGGCCAGTGCAGGTCGCGGCTTCCGTCGGGGCGAAAGCGCACCTTCGGCCGCTCCTGGGTGAACACGAAGAACTCCTCGGGATTGATCCGCGCCAGCCGCTCGGCCCGCAGGTCGCGGGCCAGGTGACGCAACGCGCCGGTCGCGGCGCGGCCGGCGTCGATCCATCCGCCGAACGCCATGACCAGCGTCGTCAAGCGAGTCGCGGGCGGCTCGCGATCGAACTCTAGGTTGTCCATGCGCATCCTCTCGACCGGGTGGCTCTCATGACCTCTATATTGACGAATCGGAAGCCGCGGGGCTACTGTCCCCATCAGGGAGGAGCCGCCATGCCGTTCTACCAGAGAGGCCCCGTCCGCATCCACTACCAGGAAGCCGGCTCCGGCTTCCCGCTGCTGCTGATCCCGGGCGGCGGGCTCAACTCGGCCCTCGCGTCCTGGCAGACTGCCTCGCCCTTCGACCCGATGCAGCGGTACCAGCGCGACTTCCGGTGCATCTGCGCCGACCTGCGCAACGCAAATCCCGGCCAGTCCAGCGGCCCGCTCGAGACCGACCGGCCCTGGGACGCCTATACCGACGATCAGCTCGGGCTGATGGACCACCTGGGCATCCGCGAGTTCCTGGTCATGGGCTTCTGCATCGGCGGCCCGATGATCCACAACCTCATCCGCCGGGCGCCCGAGCGCGTGGTCGCGGCCGCGATGATGCAGCCCAGCGGCTACCGGCCCGAGATCCCGGACCTGTTCTACCAGAACAACATCAAGGGCTGGGGACCGGCGCTCTGCGAGAAGCGCCCCGACGTCACGATGGACACGGTCCACGCGTTCCTCACCAGCATGTACACCAACCGCGCCGACTTCGTGTTCACGGTCTCACGCGACTTCGTGCGCTCCATCAAGACGCCGCTGCTGATCGCGCCCGACGACGTGCCCGCCCATCCCTACAAGGTCGCGATGGAGGTGGCCAGCCTCGCGCCCGGCGCCGAGGTGACCATCTATCCCTGGAAGGACTCGCCCGAGCACATCGACGAGGTGGTCGAGCACGCCCGGCGGTTCCTCACCTCGCACGTGCCCGCCGGGGCGGGACACGCCTCGCCCCGGTAGGCTCAGAAGACCTTCATCAGCGCGCCCAGCACCTGGTAGTCGAATCCCTTGACCGTGGTCACCGGGACCTCGACCGCGCCGAGGAAGTACCAGTTCTCCCCGAGGTGGGTCCGGAAGCCGGGGGTCAGCGACAGCGTGTTCGTGCTGGGGCCGTCGATCGTCTGGCCCAGGTTGGCCGACAGGTAGAACACGAGGTCGCCGAAGGGCACCGCGGTGTGCGGCGTGAAGTAGTAATTGGACGAAGGGCCTACGCAGATGCGACCCGGGTGCTTGACAGCGGGAGGCATCCTGGGCACATTCGGCGCCATGAAGTTCGGTCTCTACAGCTCGATCGCCGATCCCCCGCGGGGCGAGCACCTCGACCGCTGCATCGACGAGGTCATCGCCGAGGCCCAGCTGGCCGAGGCCAGCGGCTTCGACTCCTGCTTCTTCGGCGAGCACCATCAGGACCGGGACGGGTTCCTGCCCTCGCCGCTGATCGTGGCGACCGCGGTCGCGGCCCGCACGACGCGGCTGCGCGTCGGCACCTCGGTGATCCTGCTGCCGCTCCATCACCCGGTGCACGTGGCCGAGGACGTCATCACGCTCGACCTCGTCTCGAAGGGGCGCGTCGTCCTGGGCGTCGGCATCGGCTATCAGGCCGCCGACTTCCGCGCCTTCTCGGTGCCCATGGAGGATCGCGCCGGGCGGTTCGAGGAGAGCGTCGAGATCCTGCGGCTGTGCTGGGCCGGCGAGCCCTTCTCGTTCCGGGGCAAGCACTACACCCTCGAGGACGTGCAGATCCGCCCGCGGCCGTACCAGAGATCCGGGCCGCCGCTCTGGATCGGCGCGAGCATCGACGCGGCCGCCCGCCGGGCCGGCCGGATCGCCGACGGCTTCGTCGGCACGCCGAGCACCGGCCTGGCCAACGCCACGCGCCTCGCGGAGGTCTACCGGGAAGCCGCGCGCGAGGCCCGGCGCCCGGCCGAGGTCATCCAGATGCGCGACGCCTGGGTCGCCCGGACGCGCGCGGAGGCCGACACGATCTACGGCCCCCACGTCATGACCGCGTACCGCTACTACTGGGACAATCGCCTCGCCGAGTTTCGCAACCTGTCGGCGGGCTCCGAGTTCACCCTGACCAATCTGGCGCCCGATCGGCTGATCCTGGGCGACCCCGAGACCTGCATCGCCGAGTTCCAGCGCTGGCAGACGGCCACCGGCGCGAGCACCTTCCTGCTGAGGCTGCGCCACGCGCACTCGGGCGGCCCGCCCCACGAGAAGATCATGGAGGCGATCCGCCTCTTCGGCGAGCGCGTCCTGCCCTACGTCTGAGGTCTAGGGGCGACGCGCGGGCGGCAAGAAGTCGACGACCGCGCTTTCCAGGTTGTACATGGCCCCCGCGATCTTGACCGCGCCTCGCTCCTCGAGCCCCGCGAGGATGGCGCTGCGGCTGCGGACCTCGGCCATCGTCAGCTCGACGTTCTTGCGAGCGACCGCGTCGACGAAGGCGTAGTTCTTCGCGGAGCGCTCGCCCTGGTAGGTGGTCGCCTCCACCGCGGGCTGGACCTTGGCGAGGAGACCGGTGAGGTTGCCCAGCTGCACCCGGTCGATGGCGCCCTTGATCGCGCCGCAGGCGGTGTGGCCCATCACCAGCACCACCTTCGCGCCGGCCACCTCGCAGGCGAACTCCATGCTGCCGAGGATATCGTCGTTCGCCACGTTGCCGGCCACCCGGGCGTTGAAGACGTTCCCGATGCCGAGATCCATGATGGTCTCGGCGGGCGCGCGGGAATCGATGCAGCTCAGGATCACCGCGGCCGGATACTGCCCCTTCGCGCTGGCGCGCTGCTGCGCCAGATAGTTCTGCCTCGACCCCTCGCCTTTCCGGAAGTGGGCGTTGCCGCTCTTCATCCGCTCGATGATCTGGTCGGGCGTCATCCGGTCGCGCTCGGCGCGGGTGAGCGCCGCCGCCCACGCGAGCCGATCCGGCCGCACCACGCCCGCCAGGGCCGCGGCGCCGGTCAGGCCCGCGGCGCGAAGGAAACCTCGGCGATCGATACCGTCGGCACTCATGACAATCCTCCTCGCTCGGGATGGGTCGCTGCGTCCGAGGGAGCATAGCAGACACCGCGGTGCTATGATCCCCAGCCTGCTTGCCGAGGAGGGCGCCAGGGCGCCTGAACCGGACGCGACGTGGCCGCTGGCCCGAACGCTGACGCGGGTCATCCCGCTGGTGATCGGAGCGGCGGTCGCCTACACCGCGGGGATCGCCATCGCGCGAGCTGATGTCGGGAGGGCTCATCCTCCGGGGTCTACGTCGCGCGCGTCTGCCCGGACCATCGCAAGAGCCATGCCGAGGCCTGACCAGGCCGCTTTCGCAGCATTTCGGCGACTTCCGCCGTGGCCGCCATCACCCCAGTGGGTCTTCGCAGCCCCACTGGGGCAGCCGCGACCGGCCCTATCGGTTGTTCGCCTTGGGCGCCTTGCAGCCGGCGGTGCGGTTGAAGCTGTGGGCGTTCCAGTGGTGGACATAGATGTCGGGCGGCTTGCCCCCCGCTTCGCGCGCGAACTCCCACTGCAGGAAGGTGCCGCCCGCCCACGTGGTGCGCATCTGCATCATCGGGACCGGCTGGCTGGGGCCGTAGTAGTAGATGCTCGCGTCGGTCATCGGCAGGAAGCGCAGGCCGCGGCAGTCGCCGTCGCACTCGATCACGTAGGTCTCCCGGACGTCGATGCGGTCGCGCGCGGTGGCCTTGGTGCCCTCCGCGTTCCACGTGATGTGTTGTGTTCCGACGCACGAGTACTTCTGCCGCTTCAGCCAGTCGATGGCGTCGTCGATGGGCTCCGATTCCCGCGCCACGCGCCGGCCGCTGCCGTCCGCGGCCATGGACGCGTCCCAGTACGCCACGCCCCACCGCGTCGGCTCGACGCGGAGGGCGGGTTTCGCGGCCTGGCTCGGTGTCACCCGCGAGCCGGGAGGCAGCAGGGGCAGCGGGGTGCCGCCGGCTCCGGCCAGCTCGAAGGCGCCGCAGCCGAAGTTGCCGATCTTCCCGGTGAGCCGCTTCGTCGCCGGGTCGTAACGGCCTTCCATGCCGACCATGGAGTAGCCGTAGCCGGGCGGCGGACGCTTCACCCAGCGCTGGGGCGTCAAGCTGAACGTGCCCGCGCGCTCGTCGTACGGCCCGGCCAGCGCGTAGGAGCCGACGCCGCTCCCCTGCGGGAACGGGAAGGTGAACACCGCGGACAGCCGCCCGGCTCCTTCCTCCTTGACCGACAGATCGAGCACATTCCAGTCGCCGCACTGATACCGGCCGGAGTAGGTGCCCGCGATGCCGCTGCTCGCCGGCGCCGGGCCGCCCGCCGTCGGAGCGGCCGCGGTGGAGCCGGCCGTCGTCGAGCGCAGCGCCTGCATCGGGCCGGCGCACGCGGCGGTCAGCAACACGCAGAGCATCACCGCGAGCCGAGTCGGGACGGAGGCCGTCACGTGTCCGCTACCGGATGTTGATGGGCCGGCCCTGTCCGAGCAGGTTGATCCCATGCGGGGTGTAGGGGTTGCCGTTCTGGAAGGTCACGGTCGGGCGACTGGGCGCCGGCGTCACGCCCCCGCCGCCCGAGTACGGCGGACTGCCCGGCACGCCGGGGCTGTAGCCTCCGGAGTCTCCGCCGCCCCCCGCGGCCACGCCCGCCACGATGATGAACGCGGCGAGCCCGAGGAACGCGAACCCCGAGCTGTTCGCGGTGAACAGGTTCTGGTCGATCTGGTCGCGGTACTTGGCCGCGCGCGCCGCCAGGGTTTTATCGGGGCCGGCCGTCGCCTTGTCCAGCCATCGCCGGGCCGCGGCCTCCCGCTTCGGCCCGCCCTCGCCGAGGGCGATCATGCAGCCGAGCAGATACTGGGCGAACTGATGGCCCGCGTCCGCCGGCGGCAGCAGGCGCTCGCGGGCCGCCGCGGGATTCTTCGGCGTGCCGATGCCCTGCTCGTAGCTGACCGCGTACATGAACTGCCCCTCCACGTTGCCCGTCTCCGCCGCCCGCTTGTACAGCGCGAAGGCGCCGGGCAGGTCCTGCGGCATCCCGGTGCCGATCTGCTTCATGTAGCCGAGCCGGACCATCGACGGCCCGTTGCCTTGCTGCACGCCCTGCTGATAGAGCCGGATCGCGCCCGGGATGTCCCGCGCGCCGTTGGCGCCGATCTCCAGCTCGAACGCCTGACGGAACACCGCCTCGCCGGGCGACGTCTGCGCGGTCGTCAGGAAGAACACCAGGGACAGCGCCACCCACGCTCGGTATCGCATGAGACCTCCGTTCACCATCAGCACATCAGCCAGTCGCCGTAGGTTCCGCGGATCGGCTTGCCCTCCGCGAACCGCGACAGCCGGAAGGTGGGCAGATCGGGATGGCCGGCCGATCCCTCCGTGATCAGGGTCGCCATCATGTGGCCGACCGCCGGCGAGAGCTTGAACCCGTGGCCGGAGAAGCCGGCGGCGACGTGATAGCCCTCGGGGCCGACGCGGTCCAGCACCGGATGCCAGTCGGGGCTCACGTCGAAGCAGCCGGCGTAGCCGCGCGCGATGTGGCCCTCGGCGAGGACCGGAAAGCGGTGACTCACCCGCGCGAGCGCGTCCGTCGACTCGTCGAGGCTCACGCCCTCGCGATACGCGTCGGGATCGGCGCTGTCCTGCGACTCCTCGGCGTCGAGGCCGCCCACCAGGATGTGCTCGCCCATCTCCGGCCGCGTGTAGATGCTGGTGACGAAGTCGTACACCATCGGATGCGGCCGCCGCTCGGTCTCGGGCCACGACACGATGCTGATCTTGTGGCGGCACACGTGGATCGGCAGGTCCACGCCGGCCATCGCCGCGACCCCCGCGCTCCACAGCCCCGCCGCGTTGACCACCACCGGGGCCGAGATGGGGCCGGCCGCGGTCTGGACGCCGCGGACGCGCTCGCCCTCCACCAGCAGCCCGGTCACCGCGGTGTCCTCGAGCACGCGCGCACCGGCCGCGCGCGCGGCACGCGCGAAGCCCTGCGCGGTCTCCACCGGATTGCAGTAGCCGGAGGCCGGCTCGTAGCAGCCGGCCACCCAGTCGTCGGCGCGCAGACGCGGCTCGATCTCGCGCATGTCGGCCGGCGAGATCAGGCGCGTGTCGATGCCCACCGAGCGCTGGAGGGCCACCGAGGCCTCCATGGGCAGGCGCATCCGCTCGTCGACGCCCAGCAGGTAGCCGGTGTGCCGGAAGCCGCAGGAGGCGCCGTCGGTATGCTCGGCGAACCGCTGGAAGAACTCCAGCGAGTAGCGGATCATCCGGCAGGTCTCGGGCGTCGAGTAGTGCTGGCGCACGCACGCCGAGCTCTTGCCGGTGCCGCCCGAGGCGAGCGTGCCCTTGTCCACCACCACCACGTCGGTGATCCCGCATCGGGTGAGGTGGAAGGCGGTGCTGGCGCCGGTGACACCACCGCCGATGATGATCACGTCGGCGGTGCGCGGCCCCGGCATGGCGCCGATGCTAACCGGGGTGGCGCCCGGGCGCAACCGGCGAGGCGACCGGCTCCCGCATCTCCGCCCCGGCCGGCGGGAGGCTACCTCGTCCCGGTGAGCTCGATGACCTTGCCGGCGCGGAGCACGCTCATCTTGAACGAGGAGCCGGGCGTCCGCGCGGCCAGCGTGTTGCGGATCTTCTCGATGTTGTCCTCGGACAGCACGGGGATGCCGTCGACCGAGAGGATGATGTCGCCGCCCACCGGGATCTCCTTCCCGCCGATGGTGAGGACGCCGTCGCTACCCTGGAGGCCCATGCTCGAGGCGATCGATCCCTGGGCCACCGTCTTGACCAGGAATCCCGCGGGCGCCGGCACGTTGAAGACCGTGGCGAGACGACCGGTGAGGAGAACGCCCTGCAGCGCGCCCCAGAAGACCTTCCCGGGCACCAGCAGCTTGTTCGCGCTGTTGATCGTCACGATGAACCCCAGGCCCTCGCTGCCCCCCGACTTCGAGATGTTCTGGCTGACGATGCCGATGACCTCGCCCGCCATGTTGAACACCGGCCCGCCGGAGTTGCCGGTGTTGATCGTGGCGGTGGTCTGGAGGAACTCGGCCAGCGGCATGTCCGGAAAGATGGTGTTGGGCGGCCAGCGCGCGCTGATCCAGCCCACGCTCATCGAGTACGCGAGCCCGTAGGGCGCGCCGACGATCATGACCTGCTGGCCGACCCGCATCGTGCCGGAGTCGCCGATCTGCGCCACCCGCATGGCCCGGGTCACCCGCTCGAGCTGCAGCAGCGAGACGTCGGCGGCCGCGTTGGCCGAGATGATGGTGGCCCGCACGACCTCCCCGCCGATGCCCTCGACGGTGACCTCGTCCATGCCGTTGACGACATGGGCGGCCGTCATCACCCGGCCGTCGCTCGAGATCAGCACCCCGGAGCCCGTCTCGTTGAAGCGGGTGACGCCCGTGGCCGTGACATCACGTCCCTTGGCCCGGACCACGACCACCGTCGGGCTGACGCGGGTGAAGAGATCGTCCAGGCTCTCTCTCTGGGCCTGCGGAGCCGCCGGGACGCCGGACAGGACCATCGCCGCCGCCAGGACCGCCGCGAGGGACTTCTGCATACAATTCCTCCTCAGGACATGAGGCCCGACAGCGAGGAAGCCGGGCGGCCGACGATAGCACGAACCGCCGGCCGGATAGGCGCCATGTCGATCCGGTGGATCGCCGGTCGACTGGAAGATACAGGACACGCTCTCAAAGGAGACGCACACCAATGCCCACCGGCACCGTGAGGCTTCACCGAGTGCTTCGCACCACCCCGGAGAAGGTCTACCGGGCCTTTCTCGATCCGGACGCCATGGTCAAATGGCTTCCCCCCCATGGCTTCACCGGCAAGGTCCACCACCTGGACGCGACGGTCGGGGGGACCTTCAAGATGTCCTTCACGAACTTCACGAGCGGCCACGGGCATACGTTCGGCGGCGAGTATCTCGAGCTGGTGCCGAACGAGCGCATTCGCCACACCGACGAGTTCGACGATCCGAATCTCCCGGGCGAGATGCACGTCACGGTGTCGTTGCGGCCGGTGTCCTGCGGCACCGAGCTGCACATCCTGCAGGAGGGGATCCCGGAGGCCATCCCGACCGAGGCGTGCTATCTCGGCTGGCAGGAATCGCTCACGCTGCTGGCCCAGCTCATCGAGCCCGAGATCCCCGGGTAGCCAGGGCCGGGCGGCCCGTCGAGCGCGGCGGCGTTCGCGCCGGCTCCGGGTGGGGTAGACTCGGCGCCACGAGCCGGACCGATCGCATCCACCTCGGCGGGAGGGCCCTGTGAAGACCGTCCTCGTCACTGGCGCAGCGGGAGACATCGGCACGCACCTCAGCCGGGAGCTCGCGGGGCGATACGCCCTGCGCCTGTCCGACCGGCGCCCCCTGAAGCCGCCCAGGGGCCAGACCTTCGTGAGAGCCGACATCTCGAAGATGGCGGACGCGCTGCGCATCACCCGCGGCGTCGACGCCATCGTGCACCTCGGCGGCTACTCGGTCGAAGGCCCGTGGCCGGCAATCCTCCAGGCGAACATCGTCGGCGGCTACAACGTGTTCGAGGCGGCGCGGCGCAACCGAGTGAAGCGCATCGTCTTTCCGACCAGCAATCACGCGGTGGGCTACTACCGCCGCGACCAGACGATCGACCACCGCGTCTACATCAAGCCGGACAGCCGCTACGGCGTCTCCAAGGTGTTCGGCGAGGCGCTCGGCAGCCTCTACGCCGACAAGTACGGCATGGAGTGCTTCATGATCCGCATCGGCAACGTGAACCCGAGGCCGATCGACAAGCGCCGCCTCTCGATCTGGCTCAGCCCGAGAGACCTGGCGCAGCTGGTCTCGATCGGCATCGATCACCCCGACATCAAGTTCGAGATCGTCTACGGCATCTCCCGGAACACGCGGGCCTGGTACGACAACTCGAACGCCTTCCGGCTCGGCTACCGGCCCGAGGACGATAGCGAGGTGTACGCCGCCGAGGTCCTGGCGCGAGAGAAGCCGAGCCGCGACGCCATCGCGGAGGCGCACCAGGGGGGCACCTTCTGCACCGCGGAGGCCGTCGCCAATCCGGCCGCGCCCCCACCGCGGACCACGGCCGGCCGCCGGCGGCGCGCCACCTAAAGCGGGGGGCGGCTTCCCTCCGACCTCGGCCCGGGATATATTCTCGGGACCGTCGTGGCCAGGATCGTCGTGCTCGGCGCTGGGGTGTGCGGCCTCGCCACCGCCCTGCTCATCGCGCGCGACGGGCACGACGTCACCGTGCTCGAGCGCGACCCGGATCCGGTGCCGGAGACGCCCGGCGAGGCGTGGGAGGCCTGGGCGCGCGGCGGGGTCGCCCAGTTCCGCCAGCCGCACTACCTGCAGACGCGCGCCCGGCATGTCCTCGATGCAGAGCTGCCGGATGTCCGCGATGCGCTGGTCGCCGCCGGCGCCCTCCGCTTCGATAGCCTGGCCATGGCGCCGCCTTCCCTCCCCCCCTTCGAGCGCCGCGCCGACGACGAGCGGTTCGTCACCCTGACCGCCCGCCGTCCCGTCCTCGAGCAGGTGGTCGCCCGATCGGCCGCGGCCGAGCCTCGCCTGGATGTCCGCCGTGGCACCCCGGTGTCCCATCTGGTCGGCCGCCCCCGCTCGGGCCGGCCGCACGTCACCGGCGTACGGACCGAATCGGGTGAGCAGATCCTCGCCGATCTCGTGGTCGACGCCACCGGCCGGCGCTCCCCGCTGCCGAGATGGCTCGAGGAGATCGGGGCCGCGCCGCTCCACGAGGAGACCGAGCCGTCCGGGTTCGTGTACTACACGCGCTTCTTCCAGTCGCCGGACGGCACGGGGCCACAGCCGCGTGACCGGCTGCTCTCCGCCTTCGGCTCGTTCTCGATCCTCACCCTGCCCGCGGACAACGACACGTGGTCGGTCACCGTGTTCGGCTCCTCCGGCGATCGTCCGCTGACCCAGCTGCGCGATGCCGACCGGTGGACGGCGGTCGTGAGGGCGTGCCCGCTGCACGTCCACTGGCTCGCGGGCGAGCCGATCACCGGCGTGCTGCCGATGGCCGGGGTCCTCGATCGCTACCGCCGGCTGGTCGCGGACGGGCGCCCGATCGTGACCGGCCTGGCGCTCGTCGCGGACTCCTGGGCCTGCACGAACCCGTCACTCGGACGCGGCATCGCGCTCGGCCTCGCCCACGCCGCGCGCCTGCGGGATGTCGCGAGAACCGATCTCGACGATGCGCACGGCTTTGCCCTCGCCTGGGACCGCGCCACCGAGGCCGACCTGACGCCGTGGTACCGCGCGACGGTGGCGATCGATCGCGCGCGGCTCGCCGAGATCGAGGCGATCCGCGCGGGGACGGAGCGCCCGCGCCCCACCGAGCCGGCGGCCGTGCTGGGCGCGGCCCTCGGTCGCGCGATGGCGCACGACCCCGAGATCTTCCGCGCGTTCATGGAGATCGTCGGCTGCCTGACCTTGCCCGGGGCCATCTTGGCGCGTCCGGGGTTTGCCGACCACGTGCGGGACGTCGCCGCTCGCCACGAGGCCGCCCCGCACCTGGGTCCGACCCGGGAGGAGCTGCTCCGGCTGATCGCCTGACGCGCGCTCTTCGACGCGGAGGCCGAAACGAGGCATTGGACATGAAGCCGATTCCCGCAATCTGGCGGATCGATGTCGAGCCGGACGATTTTCAGCCCGGGTCGGGGCTACCCCCCTGGACCGGCTTCCTCGCGGCCGCGGATCTCGTGGACGGGCTGCGCGACCGGCTCGCCGCGCGCTCCGGTGCGGCCCCGCATCCCACCTGGTTCCTCCGCCTCGATCCGGACATCGAGCGCTGCTACGGGCGCTCCGATTTCGTGGTCGATCGCTACCACGATCGCATCGATCGGCTGCGCGCGCACGGTGACCCGCTCGGGATTCACGTGCACTACTACCGCTGGGACGAGGAGCGCCGGGTCTCGTATTCCGATCACGCCGACACCGCCTGGACGGTGCGCTGCCTCGAGACCGCCGCGCGCACGTTCGCCCACTCCTTCGGTGAGCCGCCGCGTCGAGCGAGCCACGGGGGGTACTTCGTCACGGATGCGCTGGTGGACCGTGCCATCGCCCTCGGGATCGAGGTCGACGTCACCCCCGAGCCGGGCCGGTACCCGCAGCGCGAGAACGTGACCTTCGGCGACTACACCACCGCGCCGTCCACGGATTTCCGACACTACCCGCGTCGTCCCTACTACCCTTCACGCGCGGCCCTGGACGTGCCCGCCCGTTCCGCGGAGGACGCGCGCCGGATGCTGATGGTGCCGCTGACCGCCTACGACTACCGGCGCGCCTTCAGTTCGTGGTACCGGCGGCTCGCCAAGACCGCCCTGGCGCGGCCCTATCGGCACGCGCCACTCAATCCGTGGAAGGAGTGGCCGACTCCCGACGCCTTCTGGGACCTCGTGGCGCGCGCCGCCGACGAGGGCCCGGCGTGCTACGTCGCGCTCGCCGTCCGCACCGATCCCCCGGGCTCGGCGGGGTATCGCCTGGCCCGCGCGGTATTCGACCACCTGCCGACCCATCCCATCTCGCGGCGCCTGCGCTTCGTCGATCCGCTGTCCGCGGAGATCGGGGCTCTCGCGGCCCTGGGCTGATCAGCCGACGGTGCGCTCCCAGGCGGGCTTCGCGGCCGCCGCGTTGTAGCGGGGGCGCGCGCGCCTCGCTCCACGCGCTCGCAGCTTGGGCCGCTGCGCGAGGAGAGGGCAAGCGCGGCTGGCGCCCGGCATCCTCCACGCCCACCTGCCGCGCATCTTCGATGCGTTCTTCACCACCCGGCCGGACGGCATCGGCCTCGGGCTCACGGTCTGCCGCACGATCGTCAACGCGCATCGCGGGAGATTCTGGGCCGAGAACAACGCGGACCGGGGGGCGAGCTTTCACATCGTCTTGCCGCTACGGGAGCCCGGCCCGAGCTAGCCGGGCCCGCGGTCAGGGCCGCCCCGCGCCTTCGGCGCGGAGGGTGACGCGCTCGCCCTGGGCGGTGAGGACGACGCCATCGGGCATGATCCGCTCCACCGTGACCGTGCCGTCGATGGACTGCCCTTCGACGAACTTCTGGTTGTTGATGAACACGATGCGCTCGCGCGGATTCTCGGAGTACACCACCGCCTGAAGGTTCATCTTCTCGAGAATCTCGGACGCCGCGGCCGACGGAGCCGCGGGTGCCTTGTCGGCGACCGCCGCCGGCGACCTCGCCGGCGAGACTCGCTCCGGAGATTGCCGCACCGCCGCGGCCGCGCGCTTCGGCGAGGGCGTCTCCGCAGTCGGGGCGACGGATGGCCGGGCCGGGGCCTTCGCCGCCGCGGCCGGCGCCGCGGGGGGACGGATCTCCGCCTCGGGACGGGCGGACCCCACGGGTAGAGGAGTCGCGCCTTCGGAGCGCACCTCCTCGGGCGGCTTCCGACGCTCATCGGCGGGTGGCCCGGCCGCCGCCACCTTGTCCGCGTCCGCCGGCGAGGCCGGCGCCGGCGGAGCGGGTGACGTCACCGACGCGGGCGCGGTGTGGCTCGGCTCCGGGGCGGGCCGCGCCGAAAGCTCGGGCGCGTGGGTCCCACTCATCAGCCAGGCGAGCACCGCGGCGTTGGCGAGCACGACGACGCCGGCGATCCACGGCCAGAGACGGCGGCGCGGCGGCGCGGCCGCGGGCTGGTGCACGGTCGCCAGGGTCGGGACCCTGGGGAGCCCGCGGTCCCGCTCGGCCTTGCGGAGCGCGTCGAGGATGTACGACACGGCTAGGACCCGGAGCGCACCAGACGCGGCGTGCCGCCGTCGCGCTGGAGCGTCCTCAGCTGGGCCAGCGTCTCGTCGCCGACCACGCCGTCGGCCACGAGCGAGCGCGCGCGTTGAAACGCCACGACGCGGGCCTTCAGCTCGTCGTCGAAGACGTCGAGATTCGCCCCGCCATCGGCCCGGCCGTCGATCTCGCCCAGGCGCTGACGGAGCCACGTCACGTCCTTGCCGCGGGAGCCCGGGAGGATCGGCAACGACCGCACCACCGGCGTCTTCCACACCGCGATGAAGAACCCGTCCCAGTAGCGGTCGATCTCGGCGAGCGGCAACGTGTGCCGTTGCCCGCCGACATCGAGCGTGGCGGCCTGCTCGCCCAGCTCGACCACGGTCACGTAGCGCTTCTCGCCCATCGGCCCGTTCAGCTCGATGATCGCGGGCACGTCGAGCCGCCGCAGCTGGGCCCAGCTGCCGGTCTTGAACAGGCACTGCATCCCCGCGCTGCGCGCGCGATCGCAGGCGAGCCGCTGCCGCGACGGGTCGAAGTCGAGCTCCCAGCGCGTGTACAGGCTCCGGAAGGCCGCGACCTTGTCGGTGCGGATCGCCGGATCGCCGAGGAGCTCGGAGAGGCGCCCGGGTTCCGCAGCCGCCCGGTCGGCCGCGCCGTTGCGCTCCGGGGGCGCGGGGTCGGGGGTGATGGAGGATTGGGGCTGCACGTCCGGCGCCGCGGGCGGGGCGACGGGCATCGGAGTGGCCGCCGGCCCGTTCTGAATCGGCGCCGGCGCCGGCGTCGAAGCCGGCCGCCAGTTGGCCGGCCGGGCCGGAAAGCCCATCTGCCCGTAGGTGAGCAGCACCGAGCCGGCCACGATCATGCCGACGATCGCCGCGGCGCCGACCCATTGCCATGGCCGTCCCCACCGCCGCCGCGAGTGGCCGAGCACTTCCGCGGCGGCGCGCCGCACGGTGGGCGCCTCGACCCGCTGCCGGTCCTCGGTGTAGGCCCCCAGGAGCGCCCGGTCGCAGACCGAGTTGATGAGACGCGGAACCCCGCCCGAGGCGCGGTACACCTCCCGCACCGCCCCGTCGGTGAAGATGTTGCCCCTGGCGCCCGCCACCATGAGCCGATGACGGAGATAGATCCGCGTATCGGTCAGGCCAAAGGGAAGCAGGTGATAGCGGGCGGTCACGCGCTGGGCCAGCTGCCGCAGGTCGTCGCGCTCGAGGAGCGGGACCAATTCGGGCTGGCCGATGAGGATGATCTGCAGAAGCTTCCGGGTCGGCGTCTCCAGGTTGGTCAGGAGCCGGATCTCCTCGAGCACCTCGGGCGCGAGGCCCTGTGCCTCGTCGATGATCAGGGCGGTGCGCTCCCCGCGCCCGTACGCGTCGAGCAGATGATGGTAGAGGAGGTCGACGAGGATCTTGCGGCTCGTCGTGTTCGGCGGGTACGCGATGCGCAGCTCGTCACAGACGGACTGCAACAGCTCGAAGCCGGTGAGGCGCGGGTTCAGGATCAGCGCGACGTTCACGCCGGGCGGGAGCTGCTCGAGCAGGCACCGGCACAGGGTGGTCTTGCCCGTGCCGACCTCGCCGGTGAGCTGCACGAAGCCTCCGCCCTCGCCCACTCCATAGAGCAGGTGCGCGAGCGCGTCGCGATGCCCCGGGCTGAGGTACAGATAGCGGGGATCGGGCGTGATCGAGAACGGGAGCTCTTTGAGACGGAAGTGCTGGGTGTACATCACCCTCTGTGCAACGACACTAGCCCTTCCGGGGTGGACGCGTCAAGGATTCGCCGGGGAGCGCCGCCTGTCCATAGGGCACCGGGCCATGGTACGCGGCCGGTCAACTCCGCGGCGAAGCTTTCCGCTCCGGTCCCGGGCTGCTACACTCGCGGGCGCGGTTCGGCACACCCCAAGGAGGATGCGATGCCGGTCGACAAGAGCGCCATCGGCAGGACGGGCGAGCCCGTGACCATGCACATCGAGCGCGGCAAGATCCAGGAGTTCGCGCGCGCGATCAAGGACGACGATCCGCTGTACTTCGACGAGGGCCACGCCGCCGAGGAGGCGGGCGGCGTCATGCCGCCGGTGACGTTCCTGCAGACCGTCGCCCACTGGGACGACGACGGGCGGGGCCGGCCTCGCCTGCCCTTCGACCTCAAGCGCGTGCTGCACGGCGAGCAGGAGTTCGAGTTCCTCGCCCCCATCCACGCCGGCGACGTGCTGACCGCGGTGAGCACGATCGTCGACGTGTACGAGAAGCCGGGCAAGCGCGGCGGCTCCATGACCTTCGCGGTGACGGAGACCGAGTACCGCAACGCCAAGGGCGCGCTGGTGGCCCGCGCGCGCGCCGTCGGCATCGAGACCGGCCAGGTCGTCAAGGACTGAGAGGGAGATCGCCATGTCCGCGACCAAGCGCTTCTGGGAAGACGTCGAGGAGGGCGAGGCCCTGCCCGAGATCCGCGTGGCCAAGCTCACGCGGACCGACTTCGTGAAGTACGCGGGGGCCTCCGGCGATTTCAACCCGATCCACCACGACCAGACCTTCGCGGAGGCCTCCGGCAATCCCACCGTGTTCGCGATGGGCATGCTCAACGCGGGCATTCTCAGCCGGGTGATCACCCGCTTCGCGGGACGGCCCAACGTGCGCCGCTACAAGGTGCGCTTCCAGACGCGGGCCTGGCCCGGCGACGACGTGATCTGCCGGGGCAAGGTGACGCGCAAGCTCGAAGAGCGCGGCGAGAAGCTCGTGGAGGGCGAGCTGCAGGCCGTCAACCAGAAGGGCGAGACGCTCATCAGCGGCAGCTTCGTGGTCGCCCTCGCCTCGCGCGCCTCCGCCGCCCGATGAAGCGCAGCGCCGACCGCATCCTCACCACCCACACCGGCAGCCTCCCGCGGCCGGCCGATCTCATCCGCATGATGTTCGCGCGGGAGGAAGGGGTGCCGGTCGACGGGCCCGCGCTGGCCGCGCGCGTGCGCAGCGCGGTGGCCGAGGTCGTCCGCAAGCAGACCGACGCGGGCGTCGCCGTGGTCAACGACGGGGAGCTGAGCAAGCCCAGCTACGCGACCTACATCAAGGATCGGCTGAGCGGGTTCGGCGGCACCAGCCAGGCGCTCCAGTACCGCGACCTCGTGGACTTCCCGGAGATGGCCAAGCGGGTGTTCGGCGATCCGGGCCGGGCGCGTCGGAAGACGCCGGCCTGCACCGGCCCGATCGGCCTCCGCGACCGCGCGGCGGCGCAGGCCGACGTCGACAATCTCCGGGCCGCGCTCGGATCCGCCGACGTCGCCGACGCCTTCATGAGCGCGGCCTCGCCCGGGGTCATCTCGCTCTTCTTCCGGGACGACCACTACCGCAACCACGAGGCCTATCTCTTCGCGATCGCGGACGCCATGCGGCACGAGTACGAGACGGTAGCGCGGGCCGGCTTCATCCTCCAGCTGGACTGCCCGGACCTGGCCATGGGCCGCCATATCCAGTTCGCCGACCTTTCACTCGAAGAATTTCGCACGATGGCGCGCCTGCACCTGGCCGCGCTCGATCACGCGGTGGCCAAGATCCCGCCCGAGCAGCTCCGCATCCATCTCTGCTGGGGCAACTACGAGGGCCCGCATCACTACGACGTGCCCCTCGCCGACATCCTCGATCTCGTCTTCGCGGCCCGGCCCCAGGGCATCTCGTTCGAGGCGGCCAACCCGCGGCACGCGCACGAGTGGCGGGTGTTCGAGCGGATCAAGCTGCCCGCGAACAAGGTGATCATCCCCGGCGTGCTCGATTCGACGACCAACTTCATCGAGCATCCCGAGCTGGTCGCCGAGCGGATCGGCCGCTACGCGCGGCTGGTCGGCCGCGAGAACGTCATCGCCGGGACCGATTGCGGCTTCGGCACCTGGGTCGGCCAGGCCGCGGTGGACCCCGACATCGTCTGGGCCAAGCTGGCCAGCCTGGCCGAGGGCGCACGGCTCGCCACGAAGGAGCTCTGGTAGCATCGGCCGGCCGCATCAGGATCACCTCGGGGCGACGCGTGAAGAGAGCGGCTGACCTTCCTTCCTATCGTAGCGCCGCGGCGTAGCGGGTCGTCTGCTCGGCGTTGGAAGCGCGAAAGCGTGCGACCGCCTCGGCGTGAGCCGCGCGCTCGGCCGCCCCGAAATCGACGCGCGGGCGTGGCTCGTCGTCGAAATGCCCATGGCGATCGGTGCCCCGCACCAGCATCGCGGTCACGCGGGTACGACTGGTGCACCGGACCGTCGTGGGGATGTAGCTGATGCCGAGACCGACGCGCCGGTCGGCGGAGAGGTTCGGGCGCGAGTTGTGCACCAGGTGGGTATGGTGCAGCGAGAACTGCCCGGCGCGCACCGGCATGAACTGGGTGTGGCCCGTGTCCAGCTCGACCGTGATGGTCTGGCCGCGCGACAGGAGATTGTGCGTGGCGTCGCGGTGCTCGGCGTGATGCAGCTGGCCGAGCGTGTGCGAGCCGGGAATCACCTCCATGCAGCCGGCCTCGATCGAAGCGTCGGTGAGCGCGACCCAGGCGGTCACCTGCACGGCCGGCTCGAGGCCGAAGTAGGTGGCGTCCTGGTGCCAGCTCACATAGGCGGGGTCGCCCGGGTTCTTCGGCCAGACCGACAGATGGAACAGTCGGATGTCCGGACCGATCAGGTCCTCGACGGCGTCGAGGATGGCGGCATGGTGGACGATCTCGTCGACCCAGGTGAACAGGAGATGCGGCTTGAAATTGTGCCCCCTGGTGAGCTCCCGCCCCTGGGCCGCCTCGAACTCCTCCATGGCGAGCCGGTACCGCCGGGCGTCCTCGGCCGGGAACGCGTCGATCGGGTGGACGAACCCCTCGCGGTGGTAGCGTTCGATCTGGGCCTGGGTCAGCTTCTTGCCCATCGGCGCCATCCTACACCACCACGTCCTCGTCCTGGGCGCGGCCCGAGACGTTCCGGGTCGGCGGCCCGGAAGGCGCGTGGTGCCGTATCACCGGGGATGGGTACGATAGGGCCGATGACGACCGGCGACCCCATCATCACCGAAATCGCGGCGGGCCTCGGAGACCCGGCGAGACCCCGGTGAGCTGTCCATCGTGTGGCCACGAGAACCCCGCCGACGCGCGGTTCTGCAATCGCTGTGGCGGCTCCCTCACGCCGCCGAGGACGGCTCGGGAGCCGCGCTCGTATACTCCGCGGCATCTCGTCGAGAAGATCCTGGCGTCGCAGAGCGCGCTGCGAGGCGAGCGCAAGCTGGTCACCGTGCTCTTCGCCGACGTCGCGCGCTCCATGGAGCTGGCCGAGCGCGTCGATCCCGAGGAATGGCATCGCCTCCTCGATCGCCTGTTCCGGATCCTCGCCGCCGGCGTTCACCGGTACGAGGGCACGATCAACCAGTACACCGGTGACGGCATCATGGCGCTGTTCGGCGCGCCGATCGCCCACGAGGACCACGCGCAGCGCGCCTGCGCGGCCGCGCTCGACCTGGCCCGCGATCTCGCCGGGCTCGCCGGGGACGTGCGCCGCGAGAGCGGGCTCGACCTGGCGGTGCGGATGGGCCTGAACTCCGGCGAGGTGGTGGTGGGGCGGATCGGCGATGACCTGCGCATGGACTACACCGCGCAGGGGCACGTGGTCGGGCTCGCGGCCCGGGTGCAGCAGCTCGCGCCGCCGGGCGGCATCGCGGTGACCGAGCCCACCGCGCGCCTGGCCGCGGGCTTGTTCGACTTCGTCGACCGGGGCGAGCAGCATCTCAAGGGCGCGAGCGCGCCGGTGCGGGTGTTCGAGCTGCGCGGCCCGGGCCGCATCCGGAGCCGCTTCGACCGCGCCCGGGCCCGGGGCTTCTCGCGCTTCGTCGGCCGCGATCGCGAGCTGGCCGTCCTCGAGCGGGCGCTGGACGAGGCGCGGTCGGGTCGACCGCGGGTGGTCCTGGTCACCGGAGAGCCGGGCGCGGGCAAGAGCCGCCTCGGTCACGAGCTGATCGAGCGCGCCGGCGGCGTGGCGATCCACCATGCTCGCGCGCTGTCCCACGGCCGCATGCTGCCGCTGCACGTGATCGCCACGCTCGCGCGCAGCCTCTTCGGGATCGGCGAGAGCGCGTCGTCGGCCGCCGTCGCGGACGCGGTCGCCCGTGGTCTCGAGGCGGTGCCGCCCGACCCGATCGCGAGGGATCTCTGGCTCGACCTCCTCGGGGCCGATCACGTGCCGGCGCCGTCCGGTCTCGATCCCGACGCCCGCCGCGCCCGGCTCTTCCAGTCCCTGGGCGATCTGATCCGGTCCCGCGGTCGGTCGGAGCCCACCATGCTCTGGGTCGAGGATCTGCACTGGCTCGACTCCGCGAGCGACGCCGCGCTCGGGATGGTCGTCGACCGTCTCCTGGCCCCGGACGCGGCCGGCCGCCGGATCCTGCTGCTCGCGACCACGCGGCCGGAGTACCGGCCCGAGTGGGGCTCGCGGGTCGAGCGCCTCTCGCTCGCGCCGCTCGCGCGGCCGGAGTCCTCGGCGCTGCTCGACGACTGGCTCGGAGCCGACGTCTCGATCGCGCCGCTGCGCGCCGCGATCGAGGCCCGCGCGGCCGGCAACCCGCTCTTCATCGAGGAGATGGCCCGCTCGCTCGTCGAGCGTGGCGTCTTTCGCGGAGAGCGCGGCGCCTACGCGCTGGCCGCTCCGATCGGAGAGATCGCGCTGCCCGAGACCGTCCGGGCGGTCCTGGCCTCGCGCATCGACCGCCTCGACGACCGCGACAAGGAGATCCTCCAGGCCGCGGCGGTGATCGGGCAGGACGTGCCCGTCGAGCTGCTCCGCGCCGTGGTCGTCCGGTCCGAGCCCGAGCTGGACGGGTCGCTCGCGCGCCTGTCCGCCGCCGAGCTGCTCGGCCCCGCGGAGGCCCCGGATCAGCGCGTCTTTCGGCATCCGCTCGCGCACGAGGTGGCCTACCGCATGCAGCTCGCGGATCGCCGCCGCGCCACCCACGCCGCGATCGCCCGCGCCCTGCTCGCCATCCACGGGCCGGCCGCGGCCACCCACGCTGCGCTCCTCGCGCACCACTTCGACGAGGCGGGCGAGGGCCTCGCGGCGGCGCGCTGGCACGAGCACGCGGGCCGGCGCATCGCGCGCAGCGACCCGGCGGACGGGGCGAGACACTGCCGTCGCGTCACCTCGCTGCTCGCCGCGGTGCCCGAATCGCGCGAGACCCTGACGCTCGAGCTGACCTCGCGCATCGCCCTCCTCGAGATCGGCCGCATCGCCGGCATCGACGCGCGTGAGGCGCGGGACCTCTTCGAGGAGGCGCGCGCGGTGGCCGAGCGGCTGGCCGACCCGGCCGGTCACGCGTTCCTGCTCACCTCCTACGGACGCCTGTGCGGGCTCGCGGGAGACGTGGGCCAGTACCTCGCCTGCGCCGAGCGCGGGATGGCGCTCGCCGAGGGAGCCGACGCGCTCCTCGAATTCGAGATGCGCGCGGTGCTGGTCCACGCCCAGCTCGCGGTCGGCCGCCTCGCGCCGGCCCGGGCCGCCGCCGACCGCGCCCTGAGCGATCTCGCGGCGGTTCCCGGCCTGCGGAAGGCGGTCGCACGCTCCACCGCCCCCGGCCTGTGCCGCGTGTGGTGGGCGCTGGCGAGCGCGCATCTGGGCGACCCGGCCGAGGCCGAAGCCGCCCTCCGCGCGCAGCTCGGCGAGGCGAGCGAGGAAAGCGTCCAGGTTCTCTACGGAACGCACGGCTTCCTCTGCGAGGTGCTGCGCCTGCGCGGCGATCTGCCCGGCGCGCTCGTCCACGGCCGCCGCGCCGTCGCTCTCGCGGAAGAGCGCGGGAGCGCGTTCTCGCGAGTGGAATCGGCGGCGTTCCTCGGCGCGACGGAGCTCGCGACCGGCGATCTTCCCGCGGCCACGATCACGCTCGAGCGGGCCCTCGGGCTCGCGCGCGAGCGACGCACCGCCCTCTGGTACGAGCCGCGCATCCTCGCGACGCTGGCGGAGGCCAGGCGGGTGGCCGGCGACCGCGGAAGCGCCGACGCGCTGCTCGCGGACGCGCGCCGGCTCGTCGAGCGGGATCGCGGCTGGCGGCTCGGCGCCTTCGACGTCGCGCTGGCCGGCGTGCATCTCCTGGAGGAGTCCGCCGCCGACCGGGCCGAGATCGAGCGCGCGCTCGCATCCCTGGACGCCCTCGCCGCGGAGCTGGGCTCGGCTCCCTACCGGGCCATCGCGGCGCGCGAGCGCGCGCGCCTGGTCACCTAGCCGGGTCGGTCGATCTCGCGCTCCGGCCAACGACCAGCTAGTGCCGGTGGTCCGCCGCCGGTATCATGCAGATTCAGGAGGATGCCATGACGTTCCTGTTCACGATCTACCACGACCCGAAGGTGCTGGACGCCATTCCCGAGAACGAGATGCAGGCGCTCATCGACTCCGCGATCGAATACGCCGAGGAGATCCGCCGAAGCGGCCACTACATCGCGTCGCACGCGCTGCAGCGGACCGGGACGGCCCGGACCATTCGAGTGAGCGGCGGCAAGGCCTCCGCGACCGTCGGACCGTTCGCCGAGACCACCGAGCAGCTGGGCGGCTTCTTCCTCATCGAGGCTCGGGACATGGACGAGGCCTGCACGATCGCCGCGAAATTCCCGCCCGCGCGCGTGGCGACCGTCGAGGTCCGGCCGGTCCAGGAGCTGCGGCACTCCCGGGATGGGCGCGGCCTCCCGAGCTGATCGCGCGACTACTGCGGCGCGATCCAGCCCTGCTCGGCGAAGAACTTCTTCAGCATCTTGACGATCTCATCGGCGGTGTTCCGGGCGTCGCCTTCGACGGTCTGCGAGTGCGCGGTGGCGAGACCGACCCCGCTCGACACCGCCGCGCTCGTCGCCGCGGTCGAGATCGCAGCCCCGGCGCCGGCGACCGGACCGAACCCCGGCTTGCGCGAGCTCTTCGCGGTGGTGTAGAAGTCCTCGACGAGGCGTCGGCCCTCGCTCGTCGTCTCGAAGACCTGCACCATCGTGCGGACCTCGCTCGCCCCCGCTCCGAAGCCGATGACGGCGCGACGGAGCCGGTTCCCCTGGTCCACGGTCAGGAACTGCCCCTCGATCTGGAGGCTCGGGCCGGTCACCGGCGTCGGGCCGGCCGCGGCCACGGTGGGGATGCCGAGCTTGCCGATCTCCTTGACCAGGCTCTCGGTGAGGATCTTGGCGACCTCCTCGCCGATCCGGAGGTGCGCCTGCACTTCCGGCTCGCCCTTCACCGCCTCCAAGGCGCGGGCCCCGATCGCGCCGTCCAGCGCGACCGCGCTTGCCGACACCGCGAAATCGTGCACCACGATGAGCTGCGGCCGGGGCGGGCCGCCGGCCTTCACGTCCACGCTCTCGACGCTCGTCCGGCCGCAGCCGGAGAGGCCGATCAGGATGAGACCGATCATCAAGACCAGCTCCCGAGCCCCGCGTGCATCCGCGGCCCTGTCGCGCATCCGATCCTCCCCGACCGCCATCTGGTTCGTGGGTCCGCGCCGACGCCGTCGCTCCGGCCGACCGGTCACGCGCGCGGGGGCCGCCCGCATTTGCGGACGCCCGGCGCGCGCCCGACAATGGGTCACCCGCGCCGCCACATGCACACCACATGTCCGAAGGAGAACGACATGGCCCCGCTGCAGAAGTTCTGCGCCCCCGGAGTATACGACACGCCCAGCTACAGCCAGGCGATCAAGGTCACCGGAGCCCCGACGATCCGGTTCCTCGCCGGTCAGGTCCCCTACGCGCCCGACGTCCGCCGGCGGATGGACTTCCGCGTGGTCCGCGACGAGTTCTTCGGCCAGCGGGGCCCGGCCTCGACGATGGTCGAGGTCAGCTCGCTCTCGCATCCCGACTACCTGATCGAGGTGGAAGCGATCGCGGTCCTGTGAGCGCCATCGCTCCCTACCTGTTCATCCTGCTCTGGAGCTCGTCGTTCGTCACCGCGCGCGTCGGGCTGCGCTTCGTCTCCCCCCTGCTCTTCGTGGGGGTGCGGCTCGTGGCGGCCGGCGCGCTCCTGGGCGTGGCGGTCGCCCTGTCGCGGCGGGCCCGGGAATCGCTGCGCGGGCGCTGGGCGCACCTCGCGGTGGCCGGCGCGCTGGTCAACGGCGTCACCCTCTCGGCATTCCACGTGGGGATGGTGACCGAGAACATCGCGGTGATGGCGCTGATCCAGTCGCTCAGCCCGATGCTGATCGCGCTCTCCGCGGTGCCGCTGCTCGGTGAGCGCCTCCGCTCCGGCCAGTGGCTCGGCCTGGTGCTGGGCACCATCGGCGTGGCCATGGTCGTCGCTCCCCACGCGGTGGGAGATCCGGCCGGATGGCGAGCGATCCTGCTCGGTTTCCTCGGGGTGGCCGGCCTGGCCGGCGGCACCGTGTACTTCCGCCGCTTCTGCGCCGACGTGCCGCTGCTGCCGGCCACCGCGGTGCAGGTGGCGGCCGGCGCGCTCCTGACCCTGGCCGCGATGGCCGCGTTCGAGCGTCCCCACGCGGTGTGGACCGCTGCCGCGGTGACCACGGTCCTGTGGAACGTGGCCGCCGTCTCCATCGGCGCGATGGCGCTCTACTACTACCTGCTGACCCACGGGACCGCCGGCCGGGTGGCCGCGAACTTCTACCTGGTGCCCGTCACCGTGGCGATCGTCGGGTGGGCATTCCTCGACGAGCCCCTGACCCGGCTGGCCGTGCTGGGCTTCGTGATCGCCTCGTCGGGCGTGTTCCTGGTCGCGCGGCCGGTAGGCGCCCGCCCGGTGGGACCGGCCTCGGGTCATCGAAGGCGTTGACAGCGGGCGCGTGAGCTTCCTACCATACGCCCGCCTTTCACGCTCGCCAGGAGGCTCGACATGACGTCACGTCCTATCGCCGCGATCGCCGCCGCCGTGCTGCTCTGCACGGGGCCCGCGCTCGCCCAGGACAAGCTCCCGCCACTCCGCACCGGGGTCGACGGCACCTTCGCCCCCCACGCCATGCCCAAGCTGGGCGGCGGGGTGGAAGGGTTCCAGATCGATCTCTTCACCGAGGTCGCGCGCCGGATGAAGCGGGAGATCACCATCGACGCGGTCAGCTTCTCGACCCTGATTCCGGGCATGCAGGCCGGCCGCTACGACTTCATCGCGGCACCGACGACGGTGACGAAGGAACGGGCCGAGAACATGCTGTTCACCGCGGGCTATCTCTGGACCGCCTACCAGTTCGGCATCAAGAAGGGCTCGGAGCCGATCAAGGGCTGGGCGGATCTCAAGGGCAAGTCGGTGGCGGTGAACAAGGGCACGCCCTACGAGACGATGTCCAAGGCCAAGGCGGCCGAAAACGGCTTCACCGTCCAGGTCTACGACACGCAGCCCGACGCGACGCAGGCCGTGCTCTCGGGCCGCGCCTACGCCACGCTCGGCGGCAACACCACCATCGTGTACGCGGCGTCGAAGAATCCCCAGTTCGTGGCCGACCTCGAGCTGAAGGACACGCGCGCGCACTGGGCCGCACCGGTCCCCAAGAGCAACCCCAAGCTCCGCGCCGAGCTGCAGGACGCGCTCGACTGCATGAAGAAGGACGGCACCATCGCGCGGATGTCCGAGAAGTGGTTCGGCCGCAAGCCGGCCCCCGACGGCCTCGAGGTGGTGATCACCCCCGGCTACGGCGTGCCGGGCATGCCGGGCTACGACCCGACGCCGCACGAGCTCAAGTGCAACTGAGCCCGTGAGGAGATGAGCGGGCCGATCGTCGACGCCCGCGGGCTCCACAAGCACTTCGGGGCGCTCCACGTGCTGCGCGGCGTCGACCTCGCGGTGGCCGAGCGGGAGCTGGTCTTCGTGATCGGCCCGTCGGGCTCGGGCAAGTCCACCCTGCTGCGCTGCCTGAACCGGCTGGAGGAGCCGTCGGCCGGGCGCGTCGTGGTGGACGGCATCGACATGCTCGACCCGCGGACGGACATCAACCACGCCCGTCAGCGCATCGGCATGGTCTTCCAGTCGTTCAACCTCTACCCGCACATGACCGCCCTCGGCAACGTGACCCTCGCGCTCCGCAAGGTCGCGGGCAAGTCGCGGGCCGACGCCGACACCCTCGGGCGGGCTGCGCTCACGCGGGTCGGCCTGGCGGACCGCGCCGCGCACACCCCGGGGCAGCTCTCCGGCGGCCAGCAGCAGCGCGTCGCGATCGCCCGCGCGATCGCGCTGGAGCCGCGGGTGATGCTGTTCGACGAGCCGACCAGCGCGCTCGACCCCGAGCTGGTGGGCTCGGTGCTCGAGGTGATGCGCTCCTTGCGCGAGAGCGGCATGACCATGATCGTGGTCAGCCACGAGATGGGCTTCGCCCGCAACGCGGCGGATCGGGTGCTCTTCATGGACCAGGGTGCGATCGTGGAGGAGGGCCCGCCCGCGGTGATCTTCGAGCGCCCGACCCACGAGCGGACCCGCACGTTCATCGGCCAGATCCAGCGGCACTGAGCCGACCGTGTCGCGCTGGGATCGCTTCGTCGAGACGTTCTTCAACACCCGCGTCATGGCGCGCTACCTGCCGGACATCCTGTCCGGCGTGGTGGTCACGATCGAGCTGGCCGCCCTCGTGGTGGTCACCGGCATCGCGGCGGGCCTGACCCTGGCCCTGCTGCGCAGCCTCGGCATCCGGCCGCTCAACTGGCTCATCATCGGGATCGTCGACCTGTTCCGCTCGCTGCCCCCGCTCGTCGTGATCGTGCTGATCTACTTC
Organism: Candidatus Methylomirabilota bacterium; assembly: GCA_035315345.1. Taxonomy (NCBI): domain Bacteria; phylum Methylomirabilota (SeqCode); species Candidatus Methylomirabilota bacterium. Next base: position 34,923 of record DATFYA010000109.1, on the reverse strand, counting down.
GGCCTCCCCGCCATCAACGTCTCGCCGTCGGGCTTCGTCTCCACCTGGCTGTCCCTCGCGCTGGTGCTGATGGCCTTCTCCGAGGAGATCTTCTGGGCCGGCATCACCTCGGTGGCCCGAGGGCAATGGGAAGCGGCGCGCTCCACCGGGCTCTCGTTCGGCCAGACCCTGCTGCACGTGGTGCTGCCGCAGGCGGTGCGGCTGACCATCCCGCCGCTCACCAACCGCACCATCGCCATCACCAAGGGCACCGCGCTCGGCACCGTGGTCGCGGTCACCGAGATCCTGGGGCAGGCCAGCTCCGCGATGTCCAACTCCTACAATCCCTCGCCCCTCATGATGGGCGCGGCGGCCTACGTGGTGCTGTTCTTCCCGGTGGTGGTGGCGGGGCGCTTCATCGAGACCCGGTTCGCATGGAAGCGCTGATCCAGACCTTCCTGAACCCGGAGATCATCGCCGCCTCGTGGCCGATCGTCCTGGCCGGGCTGCGGAACACCGTGCTGCTGTCGCTCCTGGTGGTGCCGCTCGGGCTGCTCGGCGGGCTGATGGTGGCGCTGCTGGCGAGCGTGAGGAATCCCCTCGTGCGCTGGCCGCTGATGGCGTGGGTCGACTTCTTCCGCGCCTTCCCGCCCCTGGTGCTGCTGATCCTGCTCTTCGCGGGCCTGCCCTTCGCCGGGCTCGAGCTGGGCGGCTTCGTCTGCGTGGCCATCGCCTTCTTCCTCAACACCGGCGCCTACTACGGCGAGATCCTCCGCGCGGGCATCGATTCGGTCCCGGGCGGGCAGCTCGAGGCCGCGCGCTCCACCGGGCTCTCGCGCCTGCAGGCCATGGCCTACGTGGTGCTGCCGCAGGCGGTGCGGAACGTGCTGCCGGACCTGCTCTCCAACACGCTCGAGGTGGTGAAGCTGACCGCGCTGGGCAGCGTGGTCGCGGTGCCCGAATTGCTCTATCAGGCGCGACAGGCGCAGAGCATCACCTACAGCCCCACCCCCATCGTGGTGGCCGCGCTGATCTACTTCGTGCTGCTGTGGCCGGTGGTGCGGCTGCTGAGCCGTCTGGAGAACCGCGCGCTGGCCGGGCGCTAGGTGTTCGAGGGAGCGGCTGCCTCGGGGTGAGGGCGGGCTAGTCGAACATCAGGACGGTGCGCGCGACCTCGCCCGCCTTCATGGCGCGGAACGCTTCGTTCAGGTCGTCGAGGCGGCCGCGCCGCGTGACCATCTCGTCCAGCAAGAGCCGGCCCTGCCGATAGAAGTCCAGATACCGCGGGATGTCGATGCGGAACCGGTTGCCGCCCATGCGGGAGGTCTGCACGCGGCACTCGGGCCGGATGGCCATCCATGGGAACTCGATCGTCGCGTCGGGCGGCAGCACGCCGACGATCGTGGCGGTGCCGCGGACGGCCAGGCTCTCGATGCACTGGCGCACGAGCGTCGCGTTGCCGACCGCCTCGAACGCGTGATCCACCCCGGCGCCTCCGGTCAGCGCGCGCACCGCCGCGACCGGGTCGTCCTTCGCGGTATCGACGGTGTGAGTCGCCCCGACCCGCCGGGCCATCTCGAGCTTGCTCTCGAAGCGGTCGACCGCGATGATCTGCCGCGCCCCGCCGATGCGGGCGCCCTGCACGATCGAGAGCCCGACTCCGCCACACCCGAAGACGGCCACGGTCTGCCCGGCCTCGAGCCCCGCGCTGCGGAGCGCGGCGCCCACGCCGGTCAGCACCCCGCAGCCGACCAGGGCCGCGCGATCGAGCGGCAGGTCGTCGTCGATCTTCACCACCGAGTTCTCGTGCAGCAGCATGCGCTCGGCATAGCTGCCGATGCCGGCGAAGGAGGGAATGCCCTGCCCCTTTTTCGACAGGCGCGGCGGCGCCGCGGCGCTCCGGGCCACCGCGCCGCCGACGCACACGTTCGGGTGACCGCTGAGGCACTGCGCGCAGCTGCCGCAGAAGCCGGAGAGACAGGCCACCACGTGGTCGCCCGGCCGCAGCGTGGTCACCTGCTCGCCGACCGCCTCGACGACGCCGGCGCCCTCGTGGCCGAGCACGAGCCCGCGATCCAGCGGGAACCGGCCGTCACCGTCCACCACGTGCAGGTCGCTGTGGCAGACCCCGGTGGCCACCGTGCGGACGAGGACCTCGCGGGCCATGGGCCGGTCGACGTCGATGGACTCGATGGGCACCGGCGCGTGCGTGGCGCGACAGACCGCGGCCCGGATCTCCATCGCGGCGCGCTCAGTCGTCCAGCAGCGCGATGACCCGCGCCGGCGCCGACTCGGTCTTCCACTTCGCGGGCAAGGCCACCACCTTGGCCTTCGACGGGATCTGGTCCAGGTTGGTGAGGTTCTCGATCTGGTAGACGATCTTGGGCAGGATCGTGCGGTGCACCGGCATGCTGCTCTGGAGGATCTCGCCCGCCTTCTCGTAGCCGATGCCCGCGCCCTTCTCCTCCTGCGCGAAGTCGTAGCCGAGCACCTTGGGCTGCTTGGCGACCAGCCACTCGGCCGATTCCCGGGTGAGGCAGGGCGACTCGTCCCACCACTTCGGGTCCGTGGTGACGTGGCCCTTCGGCCAGTCGGTGCGCAGGAAGATGGTGGCTCCGGGGGTGATGTGGATGCCCTGCGCCTCCAGGGCGCGCTCGGCGCGCTCCAGGTCCGCGGGCGTGATGCGCTCGTTCGCCCGGCCCTTGAACGTGAGGTCCATGACGATGGCCTCGCCGATCATCGCCTCCAGCGGCAGCTGCTCGATACCCGGCATGTCGCGGAAGAAGTGGTGCGGGGTGTCGATGTGGGTGCCGGCGTGCACCGTCATCTCCACCACGTTGGAGACGAAGCCCTTCTCCTCCCACGTCACGATCGGCTTCAGCTTGAAGTAGTACTCATCCTTGGCGAACGGCGCCGAGTCACACTCCTCGACGGTCATGCTCAGGTCCACGATCCGCATGCGGGTCTCCCTCCCTGGAGGTCGCGGCCTTCTCGCACCGTTCTGGCGCGGCGGCCGTCACACCCGCGCATTGTAGCGCGGTCGGCGGCGGCGTGGACGGACCGCTACCCGCCGGCCGCCTCGCACGCGGTCAGGCGACCGGCGAGGAACGCCTGTTCCCGGGCGTTGTCCGCGAGGCGCAGGGCGCGCCGATACTCGACGGCGGCCTCCGTGAAGCGGCCCAGCCGGCGCAGGAAATCGGCGCGGGCCGCGGGCAGCAGGTGGTAGTCGCGTAGCGCCGCCGCATCGAGCGCGTCCAGCGCGGCGAGTCCCGCCGCGGGGCCGTCGGCCAGGCCCACCGCCACCGCCAGGTTCAGCTCGATCACCGGCGACGGCGCCAGCGCGGCCAGAGCCCGGTAGTGATCCACGATCCGCTCCCACTCCGTCGCCTCCCACGAGGCCGCGCGCGCGTGGCAGGCCGCGATCGCGGCCTGCAGCCGATAGGGCCCCGCGCCGGCGTTCCCGCGCGCGCCCGCCCGCTCGAGCAGCGCGAGCCCGCGGCCGATGCGCGCCCGATCCCAGCGGCGCCGGTCCTGATCCTCGAGCAGGACCAGGTTGCCGTCGGCGTCGGTGCGCGCCGCGGCGCGCGAGGCCTGCAGCTCCATCAGGGCCAGCAGTCCCAGGACCTCGGGCTCGTCCGGCATCAGCTCGGCGAGCACGCGACCGAGGCGAATGGCCTCCTCGCACAGGTCGTCGCGCAGCAGGTCCCGGCCGCTGTGGGCCGCATAGCCCTCGTTGAAGATCAGGTACAGCACGGCCAGCACCGGGGAGAGTCGCAACGCCAGCTCGAGGCCCTCGGGCACCTCGTACGGGACGCCGCCGTCGCGAATCGCCCGCTTCGCGCGCACCAGACGCTGGGCGATCGTGGGCTCCGGCACCAGGAAGGCGCGCGCGATCTCCACGGTGGAGAGGCCGCCCACGAGCCTCAAGGTCAGCGCCACCCGGCTCTCGGCCGGCAGCGCGGGATGACAGCAGGTGAAGATCAGCCGCAGCCGGTCGTCCGGGATGTCGTCGGGCTCGGCCACGTCAGGCGGCTCGTGCGTCGCGTCCTGCGCGAGATGGGCGAGCTCGGTCGCGCGCGCTCCCGCGCGGCGGCGGCGGCGCAGGTGATCGAGCGCCCGCCGCCGCGCGGTCGTGACCAGCCAGGCGCCCGGGCGATCGGGGATTCCGCTGGCGGGCCAGTGCGAGAGCGCCTGCTCGAAGGCCTCCTGAACCACCTCCTGGGCGGTGTCGATGTCGCGGATCGTGCGGAGGATGGACGCGACCACCCGCGCATGCTCCTGACGGAAGACCTCCGCCACGCGCCCCCGCACGTCGTCGGGGCGGCTTCCTTCTCCCGGCCTCTCTACGTGGTCGGTGGCTCCCACGGGTCCGCATGGTACGCCCGTCCCGACCCGGGCCGCACCGCGGCCTCAGGCCATCGCTACATCGGCCAGATCGGCCGCACCTCGACGTACCCGCCCTCACCGAGTGGGATCTTCTTGGCCCACTCGACCGCCTCCTCCCTGGTCTCGCACTCGATCAGGTAGAAGCCGCCCAGCGCCTCCTTGGTCTCGGTGAACGGCCCGTCCATGACCTGACGCTGGCCGGCCTTGACCCGAATACGGCTGCCGTCGCTGTCCGGCCGGAGGCGCTCGGCGTGCACCATCTTGCCGGTCGCCCGCAATTCCTGGGCGAAGCGGGCGTGCCCCTGGACGATGGCCTCCATCTCCGCCTTCGGCGGCGCGGTCTGGTTCTTGTCGTCGCTTCCGATCAGCAGCAGGTAGCGCATGTGCATCCTCCTTTACCAGTACGACGTCGGCCACCCCCGGAAATCGACATCTCGTGTCGACCCCGGCCTTTTTTGAGGTTCCGCGGCCTTGTGGTGTACTCTGAGTCCGCTCCAACGACCGAGCCCTCGGGTTCGGCTCTTCACCGACCAGTGATAGCGCGACTACGTGTATCGGCGGGAGCTCGAGCGATGGGCTCGCTCGGGCTTTGCTTCGTCTTGCTGCTGGCGGGCCACGGGCCGCTGGCCGCGCAGGACGGCGGCCTGCCCTTCGTCCCCGCCTCCGTGGACGCCGATTGCTCGGCGTCGAGCGAGACCGCGTATCGCCTCCTGCCGGAGAAGTTCGGCGACCACGAGCGGTGGCTGGCCGTGGCGGGCCTCGAGACGGACGTCCCGCTGAGGCTCGGGCTGGGTCGCCCCCGACCGACCGAAGCGCCGCGGCCGTCCGACGAACCGGCTTCCGGGACACCGCCCTGCCCGCCGCATCGGCTGCTGGCCGCCGCCGATACCACCGAGGCGCCGCAGCGCCTGACCCTGGCCGAGCTCACGGCCCGAGTGTTTCCGACGGGGTTCGACCGGGCCGAGACCGAAGTTCCGCGGTGGAGCTTCCTGGACCGCCACCAGGTCCTCTTCTCGGTCCTCATCCCGGTCACCGCGATCGCGGCGGTCACCGCCAACTCACTGGTCGCGTACAACACCAATCATTCCTTCCGGATCCACCACGAGGGCTTCTTCGGGAAAGACACGGTCAACGGCGGTGCGGACAAGGCCTCCCACCTCACCGACTACTACGTGATCGCCAGCCTGTTCGAGGACGCCTACAAGATGATCGGCTACTCGGAGAAGGAGGCGATCTTCTGGGGCGCCGGCCTCGCGTTCACCACCGGGCTCGCGAACGAGGTGAGCGACGGGTTCACGCGGCACGGCTTCTCATGGGAAGACCTCGCGATGGACGCGGCGGGGGCCACCGCGGCGGGCGTGCTGTCGTTGACCCACACCCGAGACCTCCTGGGACTGCGGACGTCCCATCTGCCCAGCTCCACGTACACGCACGACGTCTACTCCGCCGATTTCAAGTTCTCCGGGCTCGGCGAGCGGCTGGGCGTCAACCTGGGGCCGCTCCGCTGGCTGCTCTTCTCGGTGACCTACAACGCCAAGGGCTACCGGGTCAACCCACCGGAGGAGCACCAGCGCCAGCTCGGATTCGAGATCGGGCTCAACCTCCAGCAGATCCTGTTCGACCTCAAGGTCAGCCGCGGCACCTGGTGGGGCTACCCGCTCCACGTCGTCGCCGACAACATCCGGTTCCCCTTCACCGCGGTCGGGATGCGGGTGGACCTGAACCGCGGCAAGTGGCACGGCCCGAACGCCGGCAACTACGACTAGGCGCGACGCCCCGGTGGCCCCTCAGGCGCCGGCCAGCCCATACAGCGCGGCCGCATTGTCGTGCGTCAACCTGCGGCGCATCTCCGGGGAGAGATGCCGCATCTGCCGCTCGATCGCTTCACGCGAGTGAGGCCAGACGCTGTCGGGGTGGGGATAGTCCGACGCCCACAGCAGGTGGCCGTCGCCGAAGAACGGAATGAGCGACATCGCCACGTGGTCTTCCTGGAAGGTCGCGTAGATCTGCCGCTTGAAGAGCTCGCTCGGCTTCGTGACGAGCGCGGCGCCGCCCTTGTCGGCCCAGAATTCCTTCGCCTCCCACAGCCGCCAGTGGCGGTAGTCGAGCTCCTCGACCAGCCACGGCAGCCACCCGGTGCCGGCCTCCGCCATCACCATGCGCAGCTTCGGGTGACGCTCGAGAATCCCCCAGGCGAACAGGTCGACGAAGGGCTCCAGGAAGTTTCCGAGGAAGAACTTGGTGTTCTCGAAGACGCTCGCCGCCTTGTTGGCGACGCGATCGCCCGGCTTGCCCACGAACACCGTGATGTGCCAGGAGAGGATGATGCCGCTCTCCTCGAGCGCCCGCCAGAGCGGCTCCCAGGCCGGGTCGTCCAGCTTGGGCTGGATGTTGGCGATCATGAGATTCACCTGGCGCACGCCGCCCTTGGCCCGTAGCCGCTCGAGCTCGGCGAGCGCGCCCCCGGGAGTCTCCGGCAGCATCGGCAGGCCGATCAGCCGGTCGGGCGCCGCCTTGCAGAAGTCGAGCAGCCAGTCGTTGTAGACGCGATAACAGGCGGTGCGCAGCATCGGGTCGTCGGTCGAGATCTGGAAGATCGGCCCGAAGATCACCTGCGTCGCGACGCCGTCACGGTCCATGTCGGCCAGACGCAGCTCGGCGACGGCCGGGCGCCGCGCGCTCGGATCGTGGATGCCCGCGCGGTCGAAGGCGCTGTAGAGCGCCTTGATCGCACGCGCGGAGCCCGTCGCGGGCGGCTTGCCGTCCCAGCGACCCCAGACCTTGCCGTCGCACACCCACACCGCCTGGCCGTCTCGCTCCTCGACATGCGGCGCCCGATCGAGCAGCGACGCGGGCAGCCGCGTGGTCCACAGATCGGCGGGGAGCTGGCTGAGATCCATGTGATCGTCGCAGGAGATGAGCCGGTCGGTCATGTGATCCTCCGGTCGATGGACGAGTTCCGCCGCGGGGCGGCGACGGGCCGATCCTACCGCACTCCGGCCCGCCCCGTGCGGCGGGAGACTGCCGGGGGCTACCCGGCCAGCGCGCCCTTCAGGACCTGACCGCTGAAGTTCCCGGTCGACTCGCCGTTTTCCAGCGTGACCACGCCGTTGACGATCGTGGCCCGAATGCCGTCCGCTTTCTGGACGAGGCGGCGGGCCCCGCCGGGCAGATCGTTCTCGATCCTCGGCAGATGCGGCCGTACCCGATCCGCCTCGAGCAGCACGAGGTCGGCCTGGTAGCCCTCCTTGACCAGCCCGCGCCCCCGCAGCTCGAAGGCCCGCGCATTGTCGTGGGTCATCTTGCGGATCGCCTGCTCCAGCGTGAACGCGCCCCGGCGGTTCACCCAGTAGTGGATGAAGTGGGTCTGGAGGGACGAGCCCATTTCCTGCGCGGAGTGCGCGCCGGAATCCGAGAAGGTCGCCAGCGTGAAATCGTGCGTGAGCATGCCGAGCACGTCTTCGGGCCGCTCGTTCACCACGGGCCAGACGTAGACCTGGTCGGGATTCTCCAGCGAGAGGTCGATGATGGTCTCGACCGGGTGGGTGCCCCGCTCGCGGGAGAGCTCCTCGACGGTCGGGTCGTTCCAGTCGACACCCTTGAGCACGAAGAGGTTGCCGTAGTCGGGCTTGCGCGGATCGGTCGTCGCCGCGCCGCCGCCCTGGAGCTTGTTGTCCTTCGGCTTCATCCGCTGCTCCGCGGCGATGAGCTCGCGGCGCCGCGCCGGGTCGCGCAGGAGTCGCTGCTGCTCGTCCAGCGGAAGGGAGCGGACGGCCCGCCACTCGGGCAGCACGTCGAAGGGGAGATAGGACTTCAGGGAGAAGATGGCGTTGATCGAGCGGGTGGTCCCCTGGCCGAACATGCGGCCGCCGGCCTCGTTCACGTCCTTGATCACCTTGGCCTGCGTCTGCCAGGACACCGGGTCGTCGCCCTGCCGCGTGCCGACCAGCCCGAACATGACGGTGCGCCGATAGGCCAGCGCGAGCTGCTTGAGCCGCTCGAGGAACGCGACGTTCGCGGTGTGCGAGAGGAGCACCTGCCCGAACTGGAAGATGCCGGTGTCCAGCTCGGCCATGGCGGCGAAGATCGCCTCGATCTCCTTCCAGTCCGCCTGACGACTCGCGACCGGCGTGCCGTCCGGGGTGAGGTGCGTGTGGGTGAGCGAGGTCGAGACCCCGACCGCGCCCGCGCGGAGCGCCTGCTGGATCAGCTGCGTCATGGCGCGGATCTCTTCATCGCTCGCCGCGTCGGTCAGCGCGCGGCGGCCCATGACGTACATGCGCAGCGCCGAGTGCCCGACGTACATCGCATAGTTGATCCCCTTCGGCCGCCGCTCCACCGCCGCCATGTACTCCGGGAACGTCTCCCAGGTCCAGTCCATGCCGGCGGCCATGGCCGCGGCCGGGATGTCCTCGACATAGGACAGGCAGCTCGCGTACCACTGGCGGTCCGCGGGCTTGCACGGCGCGAGGGTGAAGCCGCAGTTGCTCATGACCACCGAGGTGACGCCGTGGTAGCAGGAGCAGGTGCCGAGCGGGTCCCACATGACCTGCGCGTCGAGGTGGGTATGGCCGTCGATGAACCCCGGCGCGACGATCAGTCCGTCGGCATCGATGACCCGCCGAGCCGGATCATCGAGGCGGCCGATCGACACGATCCGCCCGTCGGAGATGCCCACGTCGGCCGCGAAGCGCGTGGCGCCCGAGCCGTCGATGACCGTACCCCTCTTGATCAGCAGATCCAGCATGGCGAGCTCCTCCGGCCGAGCGTGGTCGAGATGTCGACGGCGGCCAGAGTATACCCGCATGTCACGAACCGCGGCGCGCGCTCGGCAGATCGGCCATGGGACCAAGGTCCTATTGGTCTCGAGCCCAAAGCCGATCAGACTCGGCCGCAAGAGGAGACCCCTATGAACTGGAGTCGTGGTCTGTCTATGCTCATCTCGGCCACCTTCCTGGCCACCGCCGCCGGGCTGGCCGTGCCGACAACGGCGCAATCGCAAACCCCGGGCATGGATCGACGCGAGGATCGTCGCGACGATCGTGGCGGGGCGCGGGACACGCGCCAGACCGGCCGTGAGGAAGCGCGGGACGCCAAGATCGATTGCAAGAAGAGCGGCGAGAAGAGCCGGGCGGAGTGCCGGCAGGGAAAGCGGAACACGAAGCAGGGCGCCCGTCAGGACGCGCGGCAGCAGAAGATCGACTGATTCGAGCGCCCGGCCGTGCGGAGACGGCCGATCGTCGGTCCGGTCTCGATGGTCTTGGCGATCGCGCTCGTCGCCTGCTCGTCGACGACCGAGCAGGGCACCAGGCGCGCGCCACGAAGTGACCGGCCGCGCCGCGCTCGCCGGGCACGGAGGAGTGTCCCGATGACGATCATCGATTCCCAAGTCCACGCCTACGAGGCGAACACCCCGAAGCGGCCCTGGCACAGCGTGCCGAACTGGCCCGAGCACGTCACCGGTGACGAGATGGTGGCGGCCATGGACGCGGTCGGCGTCGACGGGGCGATCTTCATCTCCGCGTTTTCCATGTACCGCTACGACGCGAGCTATGCGGTGGAGGTGCAGCGAGCGCATCCGGGCCGCCTCGCCATCGTCAAGCCGGTCGATCCGGACGATGAGGCGGTGGTGGACGTCATCGCGGACTGGAAGAAGACGCCGGGCACGGTCGGCATCCGGATCATGATGACCAAAGAGGCGGGGCGCGATCCGAGCGACCCCGGCCTCGACCGGATCCTGCGCGCCGCGGTCCGGTACGACTTCCCGGTCAACATGCTGTGCTGGGGCAACGTGGACGCGGGCGCGGCACTCATTGACCGTCACCCCGACACGCGCTTCATCATCGACCATCTGGCCATCGCGCAGCCCCGGACGCCCCCCGCCCCGCCGGAGCCCTGGGCCGATCTGCCGAAGGTGCTGGACCTCGCCCGACGCCCGAACGCGGTGATCAAGGTCAGCGGGGCCTGCACGCTGTCCCGCGAGCCCTATCCGTTCCCGGACATCTGGGATCCCCTCGCCCGCGTATTCGACGCCTGGGGCTTCGAGCGCTGCCTGTGGGGCACCGACTGGACTCGCGCCTTCGCGGTCGTCAACTACGAGCAGGCCGTCGAGCCATTCCGCCGAACCGACCGCCTCAGCGAGAGCGAGCGGGCCATGCTCATGGGCGGCGCGTGCGCCAAGGCGTACGGCTGGTCTCCGAGAAAGGCGTGATCGAGGACTACGAGCCGGCCACGCTGCCTTGATGGACGGGACCGCGCACTCCGGCGCCTTGTCGACGCCGCTCTTCTCACCACGAGCGCCGAGAGGACTCGGCGCTCGTGGGAGAGGATGCCCGCGGCCGCGCGCGCTAGCTGCGTTGACCGCGTTTCCGGCGAGTCGCTAGCCCCAAGCCTGCCATCGTGGTGCCAAGTAGCAACAACGTGGCCGGCTCGGGGACTGGACTGACTGCGACGTCGTCCAGTTGAAAGAATCCCGGATCGTTACGGAAGCCGAAGACCAGCGGAGTGGTCGTGCTCGTAGCCAACAGATTCGAGAAGGTCTGCTCGGTATAGCTGAACGCGGGAAGGTTCAGCTGGTCGGAGAGCAGGCTTCCATTCCAGGACACCTGAAATTCGTTCGGCGTGAAACCGTCGCTCTGAAGGAAGTAGCTCAGGCTATAAAGCGTGCCGGGCGTCGTCGGTACGATCTGCAGCAGGAAGCCGAGGCTGCCGACCGGGCCCAGCCAGGCGGCGGAAGCGCCGCTGTGGGGCGCACCATCGACGAAAGTGAACCCGGTGTTGCCGAACTGAATCCAGCCGTTGAAGTTCCCCGTCTCGAATCCCGGATTGGTGATGAGATTCGCGTGCGCGGGACTCGCCAGAGCGAACAGTGCAACTGTCAGGATCAGTACAATGCCTCGTGCGACCATGTTGGACCCCCTTGACGAATTGGATACTCGAATACGCCAAGCGGTTCCCTCGCTGCACGTTCTGTACCGGCGACCCCACGAGAGTGGTCCGAGCAGATTGAAGCCGTTCCGGGTGCCGGAGGCGCGGCGACGTTGAAGCTGATTGCAGAGAACTCGCACCACGGTTCCTACGTTGTGACCTGCGCGGCTTGCTCCATTCGAGACAGTGACACTCAGGTGTCTCGATCGCGTACGCGCGTCGCAGGATGGACAGGCCATCTGGTGACGTCGCCGAAGAGCCGCAATAGCATCGCCCGGAGCAGATGCCTTTGACGACGCTCGGCCGGTGCACTAGAGTCCTGCCAGTTCCACTTCCACCTCGGAGGCTGCCGATGCGAACTCGGATCGCCATCCTGCTCGTCGCCCTGAGCCTGTCGAGCGTCGTCGTCGCCCACGGGCAGACCCTGGCCCCGGTCAACCCGGAGCGGCTCGGCTTGTCCGCCGAGGGCCTGGCGCGAATCACCGCCCTTTCCCGATGACCGGAACTTCGGCGTGAACGCCGACTTCAACGATCCGCGCGTCGCCCAGAAGTGGGAGTCGGGCGGCGGCGGCATGCTGAGCACCGCCATCGACTACGCGCGCTTCTGCCAGATGCTGCTCAACGGCGGCACCCTGGACGGCAAGCGCATCCTCGGGCCGAAGACCGTCGCCTACATGACCACCGATCACCTCGGCAGCGCCATCGCGACCACGCCGCTCTACCTGCCGGGCGCCGGCTTCGGCTTCGGCCTCGGCTTCGCGGTGCGGACCGCGGCGGGGGTGTCGCCCGTCGCCGGCTCGGTCGGCGAATACAACTGGGGCGGCGCCGGCGGGACCTACTTCTGGGTGGATCCGAAGGAGGATCTCTTCGTCGTGTTCATGATGCAATCACCCAAGCAGCGCGCGCCGTACCGCGGGCTGTTGAAGGACATGATCTACGCCGCCATCACCCGGCCGGCCGGCAAGTAGACCAGGAGGACACTCATGACCGGTCCATGGTCCCAGATCATCGCGGTCGACGACGTCGCGTGGCAGGAGTTTCAGCCCGGCATCTCGTTCAAGGTCGTCTGGCAGGACCCGCCCACGAAGCGGCGAGCCCAGATGACGCGCTTCGCGCCGGGGGCACAGCTTCCCCTGCACCGGCACGTGGGCGACGAGCTGATCTTCGTCATCGAAGGCGCGGTTGCCGACGAGTCCGGCACGGTCACCGCGGGCAACGTGGGCTACCGACCGAACGGGTGCGTGCACACCGTCACCAGCACGAACGGCGCGACGGTCCTGGCGGTGCTCACCGGCGATATCGAGCCGGCCGCGGCCCGAGAGCGCGCGCCCGCCTCGGCGATCGTCACCCTGAGCGACCTGCCCTGGATCGACGCGCGCCCGGGTGTCCGCCAGAAGCGCATCTGGGAGGACAAGGCGACCGAGCGTCGCGCGCTGCTGGCGCGCTTCGAGCCGGGGGCGGCGCTGCCGCTGCACCGGCACGTGGGCGACGAGCTGATCTTCCTCGTCGAGGGCGCCAACGCGGACGAATCGGGAATCGTCGCGACCGGCAACATGAACTACCGCCCGAACGGATGTGTGCACGCCGTCACCACCCAGCACGGCGCGACGGTGCTCGCCGTGGTCTGGGGGCACACCGAGCCAGTGTAGAGGAGAACCGGGATGAAGAAAGACTTCCCGATCTTCGACTGTGACAGCCACGTGGTGGAGCCGCCCGAGATCTGGGACGAGTACGTCCCGAGCGATCGCCGCGCGTGGGTCAAGACCCAGTTCCACTTCCATACCGACACCGACCAGCTCCGCATCAACGGGCGGGTGGTGCCGGCCACTCGCGAGCGGTCGAATGCGGCGGAAGTCGGATGGCCGCGCTGGAACAAGAAGGCGGTGGGGGCGCTGGTGCCCGGCACCGAGCCGTGGCAACAGCAGTTCGGGCGCCTCGCCGGTTGCCGCGACCCCCAGGCCCGGCTCCGCGATATGGACGCCATCGGCACGGATCAGGTGATGCTGTTCCCGACCTGGTTCGTCCGCCTCGCCCTCGTCCGCGATCCCGAGGCGGCCGGCATCCTCGCCAGCGCCTACAACGACTGGGTCTACGACTACTGCGCGGCAGATCGGCGGCGCCTGTTCCCGTGCGCGGTCCTGCCCATCCAGAGCGTCGAGCGATCGATCGACGAGCTGCGGCGCGCGGCCAAGCGCGGGTTCAAGGCGGCGGCGGTGCGGCCCTGCTTCTGGGGCGGACGCTACCCGACCATGCCGGAGTTCGATCCCCTCTGGCGCGAGTTCGAGGACCTGGGCATGGTGCTCGCCATGCACACGTTCCCATCGCGCGAAGCCCTGACCCCGGAATGGGCCGAGCGGATCGCGCGCACCCGCGGCAGCGGCGACGGGCTCCTCTTCACCGACGAGGCGGTCGTGTACTCACCCGGACAGTTCCTCAGCAACATCGTCTTCAGCATGGAGCCGAGCATCGACGCCTCCGAGGCCCTCGGCTTCATCTTCGAGGCGATGACCTGGCTCACCACCGTGCTCATGACGGGATGGCTCGACAAGTTCCCGAAGCTGCGGGCCGCGGTGCTCGAGTCCAACGCGACGTGGCTGCCCTTGGTTCTATCCCGCAGCCGCAACTTCCTCGACCTCTACGCCTTTCAGCGCGGGCCGGTCGTGCGCGATCCCGTTGAGGTCTTCTACGAGCGCTGCTTCATCGCCTTCGAAGGCGATGAAGAGTCGGTCTACCGCCTGTGGGATCAGTACGAGAACGTCGGCCTCTGGTCCTCGGACTACCCCCACCACGATGCGGAGGATGCGTGGGAAGCGCTCGAGCTGATGGCCAAGCACAAGGTCCCGGCCGCCGTGCAGCACAAGCTCCTCGGGGACAACGCCAGGCGCCTCTACGGTATCGAGCCGGTGCTGGCGGTCACCGAGCGCATCGAGGACTACGAGCCGGCCAAGCTGCCCTGGTAGCCCTTCGACCTTCGCCGCCCCCGCGGCCGCCGGGAACCACGCCGAGCCGCCCTTGTTCCACCTTTCACTGCCTATGACCGACGTCATAGAACACCGCGGCGGGCGGCGGTAGGGTGGGAAGCCAAGGAGGAAGGCCATGGCTCACGAATGCGGCTGCGATCACGGAGCGCCGACGGTTCTCGATCACTGCTGCGGCGCTCAGCTCACCCTGCGCGAGGCGGCGGCCTCCGCCGGCGTGCCGCTCGAGGCGCTGCTCGTTGCGCTGAACGAGGCGACAACGACGGCGGCATGATCTCGGCCGACATGACGGTCGCTCGGCTCCTCGCGGAGCACCCCGAGATGGTCGAGGTGCTGGCGAGCTACCATGCGCACTTCAAGCAGCTGCGGAACCGGCTGCTGCGCCGGGTGATGGCGCCGCGCGTGACGGTGGCCCAGGCCGCGCGGATGGCGGGTGTCCCGGCCGACGAGCTGCTGCGGGTCCTGCGGCGCGCGGCGGGTGAGGAGGCGCTCGACCCCGATCCATCCCCGGCACCGGAGGCGACCGTCGAGGCCCGTCGGGGCGAGGACCGGCCACCTCGGGCGCTGGCCGATGTCCCGGACGCGCGCCAGGTGCACCTCGACGTGCGCGAGGACATCCGCCGAGGGCAGGAGCCCTTCGCGCGGATCATGGCGGCGGTGAAGGCGCTCGGCGCCGATCGGGTGCTGGTGTTGCGCGTGCCCTTCGAGCCCATCCCGCTCTACGACGTGCTCGGCAAGCGCGGACTCGCTCACTGGACGGAGCAGCGGGCCGCCGATGACTGGTGGGTGTGGTGCTATCGCTCGAGCGAGCCGATCCCGGAGGCATCGTCCGAGGCGCCGGCGGCGGACGATCGCGGCGTGCTGGACGTCCGCGGCCTCGAGCCGCCACAGCCCATGCTGCGAGTCCTCGAGGCGATCGAGCGGCTCGGGCCGGGGGCCATGCTCGAGGTGCACCACGATCGCCGCCCGATGTTCCTCTATCCGCAGCTCGACGACCGTGGCTTCCGCCACGAGACCGACGAGCCCGAGCCGGGGCTCGTGCGCATCCTCATCTGGAAGGCAGACTGAGCGTGCACGCGCCGCCGTCCAGCCGCGGCCCCTCCCCGCTGCTTCCGCTGGCCTACCTGGTCTGCGCGGCGGCGGCGTTCCTGCTGGCTTCGATCGGCGTCGCGTGGCTCGCGCCCGAGCTGGCGGGGCACTACTATCATCCGCACCTCCTCGCCCTCACCCACACGGTGACGCTCGGCTGGATCACGCTCGCGATCATGGGCGCCAGCTACCAGCTCATCCCGATCGTGCTGGAGCGCCCGATCTGGAGCGAGCGGCTCGCCCGCTGGCAGCTCGTCATCCTCGTCCTCGCCGTGCTCGGCATGGTCCCGCACTTCTATCTCGGCACCTGGCCCGGGCTCGCGGGGGCGGCGGCGCTGCTGGCGGTCGGCGTCGTCCTGTACCTGCTCAATGTCGGCCTGAGCCTGCGCGGCTTCTCGCAATGGACGTTGACCGCGCGCCTGGTGACGGTGGGCTATGCCGGGCTGGCCGCGACCACCCTCTTCGGTCTCACGCTCGCGGTCAACCGCATCTGGCCGTTCCTGCCGAGCGAATTCTTCCCCACCCTGCACGCTCACGTGCAGCTGGCGCTGCTCGGGTGGGTCACGCCGATGATCCTGGGGGTGGCCGCGCGCGTGTACCCGATGTTCCTCCTCGCGCCGACGCCCCGGCGCTGGGCGTCGCGCTGGCAGCTCTGGGGTCTCGCGCTCGGCGTGCCGTCGGTCGTGGCGGGGCTGCTGATCGGACTGTCCGTCCTCCTCGTCGCCGGCGCCCTCGCGGTGGCGGCGGCGGCGCTCGCCCACGCCTCGTGGGTGCTCGACACGGCCAGGTCGCGGAAGCGGCCGGGACTCGACTGGGGGCTTCGCTTCGTGCTGACCGCCACCGCCTTCGTCGTGCCGGCGAGCGGGCTGGGGCTGGCCCTGGCGACCGGCGCGCTCTCGGGACCGCGCGCGGCGCTGGCCTACGCGGTCGTCGTCCTCGGCGGCTGGGCCTCGCTCACCATCGTCGGCATGATGCTGAAGATCGTGCCCTTCCTCGTCTGGTATCGCGCCTACAGTCCACGGGCCGGACGCGAGCGAGTGCCCTCCCTGGTCCAGATCTCCTCCCCGCGCCTCGAGGCCCTCGCGTACGCGCTGCTCACCGGGGGTGTCGGGCTCCTGGCCGTCGCCGTCTCCTTCGGTGAGGCGGCATGGATTCGCGCCGCGGGCCTCGCACTGGCGCTGGGCGCCGCTGCGTTCGCCGCCGCGCTCGGACGGATCCTGGGACATCTGTTCAATGCGGGGGCCTCGAAATGGCCCCCGCACTCCCCCAGTTCCGGTCCCGGGCCCACCACGCGCTCGGCACACCAAGCATCCGCCCCGCACTCCTCCCCCAGTTCCGGTCCTGGGCTCACCATGCGCTCGGCACACCAAGTCTCCGCTCCGCACTCCGCCGGGCCGGAGAGCCGGGGAGCGCCTCCGGACTCCCGCGCGCCACACATGCCGGCGGAGCGCGCCCGATGACGCCGTATGCGCGGAGCCCGTTCATCGCCGTCTGGGAAACGACGCGGGCCTGCGCGCTGGCCTGTGTGCACTGCCGGGCCGAGGCAATCCCCCGGCGCGATCCGGAGGAGCCGACGACGGCGAGGGCAAAGCGCTCCTGCAGCGTGTCGCCGCGTTCGGCGATCCGCCGCCGCTCGTGGTCTTCACCGGGGGCGATCCGCTGCGGTGTCCCGACATCGCCGAGCTGGTCGCCTACGGCACACGGATCGGGCTCGTCGTCTCGCTGACCCCGAGCGGCACCGCGGCCGCCACCGCCGAGAAGCTCGGCGCACTTCGGTGGAGCGGTTCGGCGCCGTCCTCTGGGCCCTGTTCTTCCTCATCCCGGTTGGGCGCGCTCGAGCCGATCACGGGCGCGGCGCCGAGGAGATCGAGACGGTGCTGCGCTGGGCGGCGGACCGGCAGCCGCGCGTGCCGTTCGGGATCAAGACGACGGGAGTCCTCAGTATCACCGCGTGCTCACGGCGCGCTCACACGTATGGTCACCGCGCGCTTCCCTGCGGGCGCCGCGGGCGGTGACGGACGGAAATGGGTTCGTCTTCGTGGACCATGTCGGCAACATCTGCCCGGCCGGCAACGTGCGCCAGGACGAGCATCCACTCTTCCTCGCCCTGCGGGATCCGGCCCGGCTCGGCGGGCGCTGCGGACGCTGCGAGTGGCGTGATCGATGCGGCGGCAGCCGGCCGCGTGCCTGCGCCGCGAGCGGCGATCCGCTCGCCGAGGATCCGGGCTGCGCCTATCAGCCGGCCCACGGATGGCCGGAAATTCTGCGCCCCATGACCTGGGTCATGCGGACCACCGGGGCTCGTGCCCTACGCTCGCGTCATAGAACCGGCAGCCACACACGCTCCGCGCTCGCGGCGGTCGGGCTCGGGTTCTTCTCGACGTGACGGAGCAGCTCGGGCTGAGCCAACCCGCCGGTCGCGCGCTGGTGATCCTGCTGCGCTACGTGGTGCCGCTCGGGATCACGGCCGCGAGCCTGCTACCGGTGCTCGTTCGGGACGCCTCCCCCTAGCGACGAGACCGAGTAAGGGCATGTCCTCCTTGACAGGAGCTCGCGTCCCGACCGATTCTCCTCCATTCGGGTTCCCCGGCGCGGACAGCAAACGGAGAGGATCCCCTCACGGATCGGAGGTCTTCCATGGCAACTGAGCTCAAGAAGTTCTCGGAAGCATACGCCACCATGACCGTGGCCGCCTATGAGCCGCTGATCTTTCTCCGGTGGGTCTCCCTCTATCATGTGCGGGTGCTTGCCAATACCCTGGCCTGGCGCTACTCCAAGGCCAAGGCGATTCATTTCGATCCGGCGCACCCGACCGCCATCTCGCTCTCTACCAGCATTCGGCGGGGCCTACCGCGGAACATCGACGTCGATTTCAAGCGGGTCGATCGGCCGACCGCCTACGTGGACCAGGCCGGGAACCCGGTCAGCTCGGAAGGCGTCACGCCGGTTCACGTCCCCGGCTATCCCGACGCGGTGCTCGCGGGCAACCAGGTGATCCTTCGCGGGCTGACGGCGTCCGACCCGGCGGGGTTCGAAAGATCCCCGGCCGGCGCCGGCCTGGAGGCCGGCGGCAAGGTCAGGTTTTCGGCCCGGGCATGGTCATCGGCGCTGGCGCGCGCCGGGGCCGTCGGACAGGTCCTCAAGTCGATTCCCACCCTCGTGGGGGCGAGGCTCGGCTCGGTCGACAAGAGCTTCAAGTTCGCCGACGTTCGCGATCGCCTTCAGAACAACCTGGTGGCGGCCGCCCGGGAATGGGTCGCCCACCCGGGCGGGTCTCTCGCGGACGTCATGGGCAAGGTCACCGCGATCGACAACGTCGTCTTCCCCCACTTCTGGCCGGGCGCCTTCCTGGAGCAGGCGCTTTCACCCATCGGCATCGCCCACTACTACCGTCAGCTCTACTTCAACGGCGAGGAAGGTGTGGGCCCCCTCGAGGAGGCGTTCACCATCGCGCCCCTCGAGACCCTGGAGGTCGTGTACCAGACCGTGCGCCGGCAAATCCACGAGGAGGTGCTCGAGCAAGGCCTCGAGATCGTGAGCGAGGCGGCGACGGAGGAGAAGAACCTCGACGAGGTCTCCGACAAGGTCTCCTCGATGATCCAGCAGGATACCTCGGCGGCCATGTCGGCGACCGCCTCGGGCGGCACGCCCGTCTTTCAATTCGGCGCGTCCGCGAGCGCGAGCTTCGCGGTGTCGTCGCAGCGTGGCCAGGAGCTCTCCACGCGCCGCCTGAAGGAAGTCACCAAGCGTGCGTCGGAGCGGATCACCAAGACGTTCTCGATCAAGACCCGCGACATCGAGGACGTCACCACCACCAACCTCACGCGGCGGGTGATCAAGAACGACTCGGAGCACCCGGTCAGCTACGGGCTCCGGCGCGTCTTGCGGCGCGTGAAGGTGAAGGTCCAGGACCTGGGCCCGCGCCTGGTCTGGCAGCTCTACCTGAGGAACCCCGGAGAGGGACTCGCGCGCAGCCGATTCGTGCACTTTCGCGAGGCCGAGCCGATCGCGGTGCCCGAGATTCCCCCCGGGGTACCCCCGCGGCCCAAGGGCGGCACCGATACCGGGTCCGTGCAGACCGATCTGCGCTGGAACGCCGAGAAGCAGACCTACTTCGTCGCGATCCCCGTGAACCCCGGGCCCGACCGCGTCGTGACCGCGGTGCGCATCGACACCATCTCCGACCTCGAAGGCGGCGGGAAGGACGATCCGGCCCCCTCGGCCCGCAACGATGTCGATCTCGGCCCGCCCACCTACGACGCGGGCACCAATACCTTCACGGCCTACATCGCGGTGCTGGAAGGCGACGCGGCCAGCGTGCAGGTGAACTACAGCTATTCGTGGGATCCCTCGCAGGCGGTGCTGGACGACTGGGAGAAGCTCCGCCAGGACGCGGTCAACAAGCTCCAGGAAGAGGAGCTGAACAAGCAGTTCGAGCAGCAGAAGACTCTCATCACCGAGCGCAGCAAGATCAAGTCCCGGCCCGCCAACGACCTTCGCAAGGAAGAACGGTACGAGGTGATGAACCGGATGGTCTCCCACCTGTTCGGCCGCGGCGACAGCCCCTCCGAGCCCACCCCGCTCGAGATCGAATCGTTCCACCGGTTCTTCGACATCGACGGCATCTTCGTCTACAACCACCCCTCCTGGTGGCGGCCGCGCTACGCGTCCAAGGTCGGCTTCGACCGGCCCGCCTACGAGATCACCGCCGAATCCGAGCCCGCCCCGCTCGGCAGCTCCCTCGGGTGGATCATCCAGCTCGACGGCGATCGACGGCGCAACGAGTTCCTGAACAGTCCCTGGGTCCGAATCTGTACGCCCATGCGACCCGGGCGCGAGCGAGAAGCCATCCAGTGGCTGGCCCGCCACGTCGAGGGAGACGTTGGCTTCAACACCGGCGCGGGGCCGCTCAAGGAGCTGCTCGACCAGATCGAGGCCTACCGCGCGCGGGAGGGCAAGCTCGGCCTCAACGGAGCCGATTACGTGAAGGTCGACTCCACTCCGGGCGCCCCGGCCGACCCGGCCACGCCGGAAGGCGTCTATCCCGTGATCGAGGAATTCGACGTGACGATGCCCACGGACGGCTTCGTCTACGACGAGCTGACCGTCGTGACCAGCTAGCCCGTGGCCGATGAGCCAGGTCGTCATCGTCGCCTTCGGCTGCGAGATCCGTGACTTTCACTACAACACCAAGGCGGTGAAGCTGCTGAACGACCGCGCCAAGGTCAAGAAGCCGGACGTGTGGCTCTTCCAGGACAAGGCCAAGGGTCTCGATTTCGAGATCCGCGTCGTGTACACCAAAGCCGAGTTCGCGGCGGCCCTCGATCTCGACGAGGCCATCGTGGTCTACAATGGTCACTCGCGATTCGGCCAGGGGCCGGCCTTCGGCCCCGCGCGCCTGTCCCATTGTCCGGACGTGCAGGCCTTCCCGGTCAATCCCTGGGAAGACCACTACCGGATGGGTTACGACGCCATCGAGATCCCGTGCATCGAGGACATCTTCGAGCACTGCACCAATCCTGCCGAGATCGCCAAGGGCAAGCCCAAGGCCGATCTCTTCGTCGCCGCCCACGTTCGGCGGCTCCTCGACCGGGCGTTGCGGAAGGGCGCCGGATGCCAGACGGCGGGGGCCCGCCGGTCACTGCTCAAGTGCTTCCCCAAGGTCGCGTCCCAGACCAACGGCCGCGGCGTGCAATCCCTGAAGACGCGAGACTTCTGGTTCACGACCGACAAGGACACCGAGTTCCATACGATCGTCAACGTGGGCTCGAAAGATCTCGCGACGGCCACTCTCAAATGCAAGCTCCTGTTCATGAACTCGTGCTCGAGCAAGGTCCACTTCTACCGCGCCCTGAAGCGGCGGAAGCGCGAGGCGAAGTCCCGGTGCGCGTTCTACATGACCCACGAGGTGTGCCCGGGGGACACCACCACGATCTTCCTCCGTCTCCTCATGGACGGCCACGACCCGCTCACCAGGAAAGGCAAGCGCAAGTTCGTGAAGGAGATGAACGGCGATCCGGGCGCAGGCAATGTCGAGTTCCTCCTGTAGGAGCGGCCGGTGCCGATCGACCGGGCCCTGATCGGCGGTCTCCTGGCGGACTCCCGCATCGAGGACTTCGAGCAGAGCCCCGTCTTCACCTCGCAGATCCAGGACCGGCCCGAGGCGGCCGCCATCCTGCTCGACATCATGCGCAACGATTCACCCGCCACGGGCGCCCGCGCCCGCGCGATGCTCGCGCTGTTCGACGAGCCCGCCCTCCGGCCCATCGGCGAGGCGCTGGCGCTCCAGGGAGCCGTGTGGCGCCGGTCTCTCTTGAACCTGCTGTGGGCTCTGATCACGACCCACGAGCCCCGGGAGTGGCCGGGGCTCCTCGATCTCGTCGTCACGGACGTGCTGCCCCTCTTCACCGACGAGACCGTGATCCCCGCCGATCTCGAGTCGGGGCTCGAGATCGAATACGAGTACCGCGTCTGCGACGAGGCGTACACGACGTGCCAGCGGCTCCTGCACCCGGACTTCGACGAGAGCCTCTTCCGTGGCCTCGATTTCGACGAGCGCGACGGCGAGATCCGCGTGCTGCAGAGCCGCCTGGCCCGCCCCCTCGCCTAGGCTCGCGGGCGATCGCGCCGGCGCCTACGCGAGGCGCCACCTCGGCGCGGTCCGTCGCCCACCTCGTCGACGATCAGCCGGCTGGCCAGCTCCTCGCCGGTTGCGCGGTCATGACACTTCCCGCCAATCGCTCACGCGCACGTCCTACGGTCGCTCGCGAGCGCGGTCGCACCGGCGTGACGCTCGAGCCGTCTTCCCCTTTGACGCGACCAGACAACTCCCGGCGCCGCCGCTGAGCGGACACACCGCCTCCTCCGTACCGCTCGACGCAATCGTGTCGTTCGCCCGCGGGTGGCGGTATGATCCAAGGACGCTGGTCATCGACGATGGCAGTTCTGCACGGCAACGATCGCAACGAACCGAACGACACTGACGTGACCGCCGGCGGCGCCGGCGGCCCCGCGGCCGATCCCGCGAAGCCCTATCCATCCGTCACCGACGTCGGCCACCGCTACCAGCCGATCAAGTCCCTCGGCGGCACTCCCGGAGACGTCCTCTACCTCGCCCGGGACCGGCAGACCGGTGCCCTCGTCGAGGTCAGGGTGTTCACCGGCGACCGCGGAGCCGACGGTGATCTCGTCGGCGCGCTCCGGCACCTCGCGGCCCGCGCCGCGAGGGTCTCCGAGCAGTGCCCGGGCATCGCCACGCTCTCGGAATGCGAGCGCGCGGGCGGCGTCGGGGTCGCCCTGGCCATGGCCCACCACGAGGGAACCACGCTGCGAGAGGCGATCCGCGGGAGCGGGGGACTGCATCCCGAGCGCGCGCTCCCCCTCGCGGTCAAGATCGCCGAGATCCTCCAGCGGGCCCACGCCTGCGGCCTGGTCCACGGAGGACTACGGCCGGACAACGTGCTGCTCACGGGCCCCGGGCCGACGGTGTTGCTGACCCAGTACGGCATCGACCGCATCCTCGCCCGATGGACCGCCTTGCGACAGCGCAAGGGCAGCGCCGTCACGACTCACACGGTCTACGACGCCCCCGAGCAGGTCCACGGTGAGATGACGGAGCGAGGCGACGTCTACGCGTTCGGCGCCATCCTCTACGAGATGCTCGCCGGCTCGTTCCCGCGAACCGGCATCGCCCCCATTCGTCGCGGCCATCTGGAGCGGCTCGCCAAGCGCCGGCCCGGCATCACGCCGGGTCTCGAGCGCATCGTCACCCGGACGCTTCAGCTCAAGCCCGAACGGCGGCCGGATCTCGCGGCGCTGTGCGAGGACCTGCGAGCCGAGATCGCCGGAGGGCCGCCGAAGCGGCGGCACCGCCGTCCGGTCGTGGGCCGGTGGGCACCGGCGCGGAAGGCAAGCCTCATGGCCGGGGGACTCATCGTCGCGCTCGGGCTGGCGATCTGGGCGACCCAGGCCTACCTGGCGCCGCGCGATCCGCGTTGGGCGTTGCCGTGGTTCCCGTTCGCGCCCGCCGACTCCGGCACGCCTGCCGCCCCGGTCCCGACGGTGCCCATCGCCACTCCGCCGCCCGCCGCGAGTCCACCGGCTCGCCCCAATCCATCGGCGCCCGCGGCCCCGCCGGCCGTCGCGAGTCCTCTCGTCGAGACGCCGTCTCCGCCGCACGCCGACGCGGTCACCAGCGCTCCTCCGTCCTCGGCCCCGCGTGGCGAGGAGAAAACTCCCCCGCCCGCGCCATCTCCGGCCACGACGCGGCCCAGGCCGCTCGCGCCGCGAGTCGATGCGCGCCGCGAGCCGGCAACCGCGCGTCCCGGAGACGCCGCGCCGGCGGAGCGCCCGAGCGCACCGAACCCGCCGGAGCCCGTCCGCACCGCCCCCCGGAGCAGCGAAGACCCGGGCGCCGTCATCGATTGGCTGCTGAACGAAGGGCGGCAACGGCATTGAACGACCCGCATATCTCGGGCCCACCGCCGCGGTTCCATCGCGGCTGATGGAGCGACTGCCGCTGCCTTGACAATGGTCGGGCCAGTAGAGTAATCGGTCTGACCAATGACCTCTCACCGCATCTTCGAAGGCGTCGTCCAGGACCTCCGCGTCGCGATCGCGCAGGGGCGCATCGCTCCCGGTGAGCGCCTGCCCACCGAGCGCGCGCTCGCCCAGCAGTTCCGGGTGAGCCGGGCCTCGGTGCGCGAGGCCGTCCGGATCCTCGAGCTGTTCGGGCTCGTGACGGTGCGGCGCGGACGCGCCGGCGGCGTGGTGACCACGCCCCACTGCACCGAGATCGCCCGCGACTCGTTCGCGTCGCTCCAGCCCCTCGGGCGGCACGGCTTCCAGCATTCCCTCGAATTCCGCCGCATCATCGAGCCGAAGGTGGCCGAGCTGGCCGCGCAGCGGGCGACCGACGACCACCTGAACACGCTGCACAAGACCATCCGCATGCTGGAGGAGCACCCCGACTCGACCGAAGCCTTCGTGGAGAGCAACCGGCTCTTCCACCAGACCCTGGCCCAGGCCAGCGGCAACCCCTACGTCCAGGGATTCCTGCCCGACTTCTTCGCCACCGAGGTCATGAGCCACGCCGCCGGCACCGCGGGCCCGGTCCAGCGGTCGTTCGCCCGGTTCTTCCACGGCAAGATCGCCGACGCGGTGGCGCGGCACGACGGCAAGGAGGCCGCGGTCTGGATGGAGGCGCATCTCTCGCAGCTCGAGAGCGACTTCCTCCGCTCCGCCGAGGTCGAGCGGGTCGACGGTGCGGCCCCCTCGCCGCCCGCGCGGCCGCGGCGCCGCCCGGGCCGGACGCGGCCGCATCGAGCGCGCGGTCGATGATCGAGCACCTCACTCACCAGGAGGACGAACGCATGGCGTCGCATCGCAAGACGATCGCACTCGTCGTACTGACGTTCGGCACCGCCGTCGCCCTCCTGGGCTCGGCGGTGGCGGCCGTCGCCCAGCCCAAGATCGGGGTGCTGATGCCGCTGTCGGGCAAGGGGGCCTCCTACGGGGCCCACCAGCAGGTGGCGATCAGGATGTTCCAGGACAAGGGCGAGGCGCTGAAGCTCGTCATCTATGACACCCGCGGCGAGAACACGGACGCGATCAACCTCACCCGCAAGCTGATCGGCAGCGACCAGGTGCTGGCGATCGTGGGGCCGCTCTTCAGCGGCGAGTCCGAGGTGACCTTCCCGGTCGCGGTCCAGGGCAAGACGCCGATCATCACCCCGACCTCGGCCAAGCCCGGCATCGCGGCGGCCAACCGGCCCTGGGCCTTCCGCAACGCGCTGACCTCCGACAAGCTCGACGGCGCCCTGATCGATCGCTGGCTCGCCGCCAACCCGGGGGTGAAGAAGGTCGTGATCTTGCTCGACACCAAGGACGCGGTCTCGAAGTCGGACGGCAGCGTGGTGCTGCCCGCCGCGCTGAAGAGCCGCGGCATCACCGTGCTCGACTCCATTTCGTTTCAGACTGGCGACATCGACTACTCGGCTCAGGTCACCAAGGCCAAGAGCCTCAATCCGGACGGGGTGGTCGTGGCCGCGCTCTACAACGAGGGCGCCAACGTGGTGCGCGAGGTGCGCAAGCAGGGTATGACCCAGCCCATCGTGGCCGGGCTCGGGGTGATGGACCCGCGCTTCATCGAGCTGGCCGGCCCCGCCGCCGAGGGAGTCATGACCGTCAACGACTTCTGGACCGACAACCCGGATCCGGCGGTGGCCCGCTGGGTGGCCGATTACAAGAAGCGCTCCCCCACCCCGCCCAGCAACGCGGCCGCCCTCATGTACGACACCCTCGACATCGTGCGGAGCTGCGCCGAGAAGAGCGGGCTCAGCGGCAAGCCCGACGACCTCGAGAAGGACCGCGAGCGGATGCGCGACTGCCTGGCCAGGGTGAAGGACTACAAGGCCCCGGTGACCGGCGCCACCACCTTCGACGAGCACGGCGACGCGGTCCGCCAGCCGGTGGTGCTGGTCGTGCGCCAGGGCAGGTTCGAGTCGGTCCGGTAGCGCCCGGTGCTGCTCCAGCAGCTCGTCAACGGGCTGATGCTCGGCAGCACCTACTCGCTCATCGCCATCGGCTACGCCCTGATCTTCGGCGTGCTCGGGCTCGTGCACCTGGCCCACGGCGAGGTGTTCATGATGGGCGCGCTGATCGGGCTGCAGCTCGTGCTGTGGCTGCACGCGGGGCCGGCGGTGGCCCTGGTCGGCGCGCTGCTCGGCACCGCGCTGCTGGGCATCATCATCGAGCTGACCGCGTTCCGTCCCATCCGGGCGCGTCACGGGCCCGTGTTCGCTCCGATGGTCAGCACCATCGGGGTCGGGCTCGTCCTGCAGGAGGTCGCCACCAAGGCGTTCGGGGGCGAGCAGGTCGGGTTTCCGCACCGGCTCGAGCCGGTCACCTGGCACGTGGGCCCGATCACGATCAGCTCGGTGCAGCTCCTGATCCTGGGCGTCTCGCTGGCCCTGATGGTCGCGCTGCACCTCTGGGTGACCCGCACCCGCATGGGCATGGCCATGCGCGCGAGCGCGGAGAGCACCCTGACCGCGCGGCTGCTCGGCATCTCCACCGACCGCGTGATCCTGGTGACCTTCGCGGTGGCCTCGGCGCTGGCCGGCGCGGCCGGGGTGCTGGTCGGCCTCTCGTTCAACGCGATCTCCCCGTTCATGGGCATCGACATGGGAGTGAAGGGCCTCGCGATCATGCTGCTGGGCGGGCTCGGCAACATCTACGGCGCCATGGTCGGCGGCCTGCTGCTGGGCGCGATCGAGGTGCTGAGCGTCGCGTACCTGGCCTCGTCCTACCGCGACGCCTTCGTCTTCGCGGTGATGATCCTAATTTTGTTGTCCCGGCCGCAGGGGCTCTTCGGCGTGGGCCAGGTGCGCTAGGGCGATCCGATGGGCTCGTACTGGGAGTCGGTGCTGATCTTCCTCGGCATCAACACGGTGCTGGCCCTGTCGCTCTACCTGCCCATCTCGGCCGGCCAGCTCTCCCTCGGCCACGGCGGCTTCATGGCCATCGGCGCCTACGTGACCGTGATCTGCACCACGTGGCTCGGCTGGCCGCTCGCGCCCGGGCTCGCCGCCGGCGGACTGGCCGCCGCGATCGCGGGCGCGCTCGTCGGCTTTCCGGCACTGCGCATCCGCGGCATCTACCTGATCATCCTCACGATGGGCTTCGGCGAGATCGTCCGCATCTTCTTCCTCAACTTCGAGCCCACCGGACAGGCCTCCGGGATCGGCGGCATCAAGCCCCTGACCACCCTGCCCCTGGTGACCGTCGTGGCCGCGCTCATGGTCGCCTGCCTGATGCGCTTCCGCGGCTCGCGCATCGGCCGCGCGCTGCGCGCGGTGCAGGAAGACGAGGTGGCGGCCGAGGCGATGGGCGTGAACCTGACCCGCGTGAAGGTCACCGCCTTCGCGCTCGGCGCCCTCGGCGCCGGCATCGGCGGCGGCCTCTACGCGCACCAGGCCCTGTTCATCGACCCCGCCCAGTTCGGCTTCTTCCGTTCCGCCGAGATCTTCCTCATCGTGGTGCTGGGCGGCGTCGGCACCTACTGGGGTCCGGTGGTCGGCGCCGCGGTGGTGACGCTGCTGCCCGAGATGCTGCGCTTCGTGCAGGAGTGGCGGATGACCGTGTTCGGCACGCTGCTGGTCCTCTGCGCGGTGCTGCGGCCCGCCGGCCTCCTCGCGCCCCGCCGCCGCCCGGCCGCGTGAGGCGTCGCCATGCTTCGAGTGGATCGGCTCGCCAAGCGCTTCGGAGGCTACCAGGCCCTGGCCGACGTGGGCCTGGTCGTCGAGCCGGGGAGCGTGCACGCGGTGATCGGGCCCAACGGCGCGGGCAAGACCACCCTGTTCAACGTGATCACCGGCATCCTGCCCCCGACGGCGGGATCGGTCGCGCTGGAGGGACGCGACATCACCGGCTGGCGCGCCGATCGTGTCACCCACGCCGGCATCGCCCGCACCTTCCAGCAGGTGCGTCTTTTCCGGGGCATGAACGCGGTCGAGAACGTCATGGTCGGCCGGCACGCCCGCACCCACGGCGGGTTCGGCGCGGCCCTCGTCCGCCCGCCCTTCCGCGAGCGCGGTGAGGAAGCCGAGACGCGCCGTCGGGCGCGGGAGCTGCTGGAGGTGGTGGGCCTGGCCGCCCGCGCCGACACCTGGGCCGGCGATCTCACCCTGGTCGAGCAGCGGCGCCTCGAGGTGGCGCGGGCCCTGGCCAGCGATCCGCGCCTGCTGCTCCTCGACGAGCCGGCCGGTGGCATGACCCCGGTCGAGGTGGAGGACCTGAACCAGCTCATCCGGAAGATCCGCGAGTCCGGCGTGACCGTGGTCCTGGTCGAGCACCACGTGCGCCTGGTCATGCGTGTCTCGGACGTGGTGACGGTGCTGGACGCGGGCCGCGTCATCGCCACCGGGCCGCCCGACCGGGTCCGCCAGGACCCGCGGGTGATCGCGGCCTACCTGGGACGCGAGGCATGAGCCGGGGGCACGCGGCATGAGCTGGCTCGAGATTCGCGACGTGTCGGTGGCCTACGGGGTCGTCCGCGCGCTCGACGGCGTGAGCCTCTCCGTCGCGGAAGGCGAGATCGTGGCTCTCGTGGGCTCGAACTGCGCGGGCAAGAGCACGCTCATGAAAGCGATCATGGGCGTGGTGCGGCCGAGCCGCGGGGCGATCACGTTTGCGGGCAGCCCGCTCGGCGGCCTCGCGGTGGAGGCGGTGGTGCGCCGGGGCGTGGTCCTGGTGCCCGAGGGGCGCGGCATCCTCGGCACGCTCACGGTGCGGGAGAACCTGCGGCTCGGCGCGTACCAGCGGCGCGACGCCCGGATCGCCGCCGACCTCGATCAGGTCGCGGCGCGCTTCCCGGTGCTGCGGGAGCGGCTCGGGCAGAAGGCGGGCTCGCTCTCGGGCGGCGAGCAGCAGATGCTGGCCATCGCGCGCGCGCTGATGGCCCGGCCGCGCCTGCTCCTGCTCGACGAGCCGTCGCTCGGGCTCGCGCCGGTGGTCATCGCGAGCATCTTCGACATGATCGCGTCGCTCGCCCGGGACGGCGTCACCGTCCTGCTGGTCGAGCAGAACGCGGCCGAGGCGCTGCGCCTCGCCCACCGCGCCTACGTCCTCGAGACCGGACGCGTGGTGCTGGAGGGCAAGGCCTCCGACCTGCTACAGCACGAGCGCGTGCGCGAGGCCTATCTGGGCGCGTGACGCGGCCCACGGAGGAATCCCCATGAACCCGACCGAGATGCGATCGCTCATTCCCGCGCTGGGGCTGCCCGAGTACTGGTACCCGGCCCTGCCCGAATCGTCCGTTCCCCGCACCCGGCCCGCCGGCCTCAGGATCATGGGCGAGGAGATCGCCTTCTTCCGCGACAAGGACGGGACGGTCATCGCGATCGCCGACGTCTGCCCGCACCGCGGCGGATCGTTGAGGCGCGGCGACTGCCACTACCCCGGCACCATCGCCTGCCCGTACCACGGCTGGGTGTTCGACGCGCGGGGCGAGTGCGTGGCGGTCCTCTCCGAGGGCCCGGACAGCCGGATCCCGGGCAAGGTCCGGAGCCGCATCTTCCCCACCCGGACGGTGAAGGGCATGGTCTTCGTCTGGATGGGCAAGGGCGCGCCCGCGCCGATCGAGGAGGACGTACCGCCCGAGTTCTTCGAGGGCGAGGACACGCTGGTGATGTCCGCCACCCGCTACTGGCCGGTGAACTGGCGGGTCGCACTCGAGAATGCGCTCGACTCCCATGTCATGTACGTGCACCGCAACGCGCTGCTGCAGCTGATGGAGCCCATCTTGCAGTTCGGGCCGGCCGGCTATCGGCCGCGCATCGTCAACGGCCGGTCCGCGCTGGGCTACATCCCCGACGACGAGGCGCCGCGGCCGGCCCGCGAGTACTACCCCGGCGTCGACGGTCACTGGCCGAAGACGCAGTGGCGACGGCTCTGGCTGTGGGCCTTCGCCTGGCGCCTGCGACGCCGGGTCACGCGCCGGCCGTTCAACCCCGACGAGGAATGGGGCATGCACACCTTCATCGACGGCAAGCGCGTCCGCTCGGGCGGACATCACCTGCCCAGCATGTTCCGCTTCGACTTCGGCACCCACATGTACACGCGGGCCTGCGTGCCGGTCGACGAGCAGCTCACGCGGGTCATCTACTACCACGCGGTGCGCCGCCGGACCGCCATCGGCCGCGCCCTCGCCCGGCTGTTCTTCGTCACCTTCCAGAACTGGGCGATGAACGCCAACTTCTCCGATCAGGACTACCGGGTGATGGCCCCCCAGCGCTACGACACCGCCGAGAAGCTCTCCGGCACCGACGCCGAGGTGATCGCGTGGCGGCGCCTGCTGCTGAGCGCGCGGGGCATGCCGGCGCGCGGAGACCTGGGCGCCATCGACGACATCCGC
The DNA here is from genome assembly GCA_035315345.1 of Candidatus Methylomirabilota bacterium. Lineage (NCBI taxonomy): Bacteria > Methylomirabilota (SeqCode) > Candidatus Methylomirabilota bacterium. The sequence goes on along the minus strand of DATFYA010000109.1, from coordinate 4,650 downwards.
GACGAGAGCGTCGCCGGCCTCGGGCCGAACGCGACCTCGCGATGAGCGCGGCAGTGGACATGGACGAGACGACCGTTCCGGTCGCCAAGGCTCCGCCTGGACCGGCTCAGAAGGAAGCGCTCGATCGCGCGCTGGCCCAGGTGGACGAACGCGCGTTGCTCCAGCTCGCCATGCGGATGATCGAGATCCCGAGCCCGACCGGCGGGGAGGGACCGCTGGCTCGCTACCTGGAAGAGGAGCTGCGCGCCCGCGGCTTCGCCACCGCCTACCACGAGATCACCGAGCAGCGGGGCAACACCATCGCGCGGTTGACGGGCGACGGCACCGGGGCCGACCTCATGCTGTACGGCCACCTCGACACCACCTTCACCGGCGACGAGCGCGAGGACTACCCGTGCGTGGGCCCGGTCGACCGGCCCGATCTGAAGCCGCGGGCCACCCTGCGCGACGGGCTCCTCACCGGCCTCGGCATCTCCAACCCCAAGGGCGGCGCGGCCTGCGCCATCGCGGCCGCCGATGCGGTGCGCCGCGCCGGCGTGCCGCTCCGGGGCGACCTGATCATCGCGCTCGTGGTGGGCGGCATCCACAAGCGGCCGACCGCCGGGCTCCACCGCGACTTCCGCGGCCCGGCCTATCAGGGCTTCGGCGTCGGCTGCGAGCACATGCTGAAGCACGGGATCCGCGCCGACCTGGCGATCAGCACCAAGCCCGGCTACGCGGTGGTCTGGGAGGAGCCGGGCCAGTGCTGGTTCACGATCCGCGTGAAGGGATCGCTCTGCTACTCGGGCATGCGCCAGTTCCAGGGCACGCGCAACCCGCTCGTGGACGCGGCGCGCCTGGTCGAGGCGCTCGAGGCATGGTTCCCCGAGTACACGAAGCGGCACACCCGCGGCCAGCTCGCCCCCCAGGGCGCGGTCGGCGCCATCGAGGGAGGCTGGCCCTTCAAGCCCGAGTTCATTCCGGGGATCTGCCACATCTATCTCGACCTCCGCACGAATCCCCACCAGACCATGCTCTCGGTCAAGCGCGAGCTCGACGAGTTCATGGCCGGCTTCCTCCGCGCGCACCCGGAGATGGATCTCGACTGGGAGATGACGCTCTCCGTCCCCGGCTCGCGCACCGACCCGCGCAGCTGGGTCATCCAGAGCTGCCTGCGGGCGTGGGAGGCAGTGGAGGGCCGTCCGCACGCCTTCGTGCGCGACCAGAGCGGCACCACCGACGGCAACGTGCTGCGCAACGCGGGCATTCCCACCGCGCGCTTCGGCCTGCCCGGGCTCATGAACCCGGAAGCGGGCTGGCCGCCGAGCTTCGACGCCTGTCGCGTGGAGTCGATGCAGCGCCTCACCCGCGCCTACGTGCACGCCATCCTCGACACGTGCACCCGGCCGCGCGAGGAGATCGTGGCCCGATGACGCGGCCGGCCCGCCCGAGGCTCCATGCATAGCCCATCCGTCACGTTCGCCGGTCTGCCGGGCGCGGCAGTCGCGCGGCCCGGCCAGATCGCCGTGCTCGGCGTCGACCACGCCACGCCGTACGACGCGGGCAAGCCGAGTCACTCCGCCGGCGCGCCCGCGGCCCTCCGCGCCGCCCTCTCCGGATACAACCGCCTCCCCGACCACTACGACTTCGACATCGGCGGCCTGCGGCCCGACACCGCCGTCGATTGTGGCGACGTGCCCGGCGATCCCGCGGATCCGCCGGGCAACCGCGACGCGATCACGCGAGCGGTTCGCGCGCTGCTCGACGCGGGCGCCATCCCGGTCGTGCTCGGCGGCGACGACTCGGTGCCGATCCCGATGTTCCGCGCCTTCGAGCATCGCGGACCGTTGACCGTCGTGCAGATCGACGCCCATCTCGACTGGCGCGACGAGGTCCGCGGCGAGCGATACGGCTGGAGCAGCCCGATGCGCCGCGCCTCCGAGATGCCGTGGATCCGCGGCATGGTCCAGGTCGGCCTGCGCGGGGTCGGCAGTGCCCGCGCGGCGGAGGTCGCGGACGCTCGCGCGTGGGGATCGCGTCTCGTTCCGGCGGCGGACGTGCACCGACACGGCATCGCGCGCGCCCTCGATCTGGTGGAGGCAGACGCCAACTGCCTGGTGACGCTCGACTGTGACGGCATGGACCCGTCGGTCTTCCCGGCGGTGGCCGCGCCGGTGCCGGGCGGGCTGCTCTACTGGCAGGTGCTCGAGCTGCTCACCGGCCTCGCCGCGAAGTGTCGCATCGCGGGATTCGATCTCGTGGAGTACATGCCGGCGCGGGACCCCACCGGCATGGCGGCGCTGACCGGGGCGCGCCTCGTGTGCAACGCGATCGCGGCGATCGCGGCGTCGCAGACGCGACGGTAGGCGCGGTACCCGCCTAGAACTCCCGCAGGTGCTCCCGCAGCGTCGCGCCGGTGTACTCGGTGCGCACCGCGCCCCGCTGCTGGAGCAGCGGGATGACCTGCTCCACGAACGGCCCGACGTAGCCCGGCCAGATGCCCTGCCGGATGGCGAAGCCGTCGCCGCCCACCGCGTCGATGGTCCGCGCCAGCTCGTCGGCGACGCGCTCCGGCCCGCCGATGTAGGGCTTGGAGTCGATGCTGACCTTGCGGGTGGCGATGTCCCGCAGCGTCGGCGTCCGACCGGACATGTAGAAGCGGTCGAGCTGGCTGCGAATGCCCTGGATGGCCCGTGTCTGGATCGCGCCGGGCAGCGGCTGGTCGAGGTCGTAGGTCGACAGGTCCATCTGGAGCATGGTCGACAGCGACGCCAGCCCGGCCTCCACCGGCGCCCTGGCGTACAGCTCGTCGGCGTGCCGCTGGGCCGCCTCGTCGGTCTCGCCGATGATCGGCTTGGTCAGGAAGAAGACCTTGCAGTCGTCCGGATCGCGTCCCTGCTTCTTCACCCGGGCCTTGAACGCGTCGTAGTACTGCTTCATCTCGTCCACCGTCTCGCGGGAGACGATGATGGCCTCGGCGTGGCGCGCCGCGAAGTCCTGGCCGCGGTCCGAGGCGCCGGCCTGGATGATGACGGGACGCCCCTGCGGCGACGGGGTGGCGTTCAGCGGGCCCCGAGAGCGGTAGTACGTCCCCTCGAACGCGATGGGATGCACCTTCGCGGGATCGGCGAAGGTATCGGTGCGCTGGTCCATGACCACCGCGTCGGGGTCCCAGCTCGACCAGAGCCGGTAGCAGAGCTCCATGTACTCGTCGGCCCGATCGTAGCGCTGGTCGTGGTCGAGCAGCTCCTTGTACCCGAAGTTCAGCGCCTCCTCGACCTTGTAGGACGTCACCACGTTCCAGGCGGCGCGGCCGCGGCTCAGGTGGTCGAGGGTCGTCATCAGGCGGGCCAGCAGGAACGGCGGGTAGAACGTCGTCGACAGCGTGGCCGCGAGGCCGATGCGGCGCGTGGCCGCGGCCATGATGGCCACGAGGGGGCCCGGATCGTGGAAGGGCGCGTGCTCGGCGTAGCGCAGGTAGGCGTCCATCCGTCCCTGGTAGGTCCCGGGCACCGCGAGGCTGTCCCCCAGCATGATCAGATCGAACTTGGCCCGCTCGAGCGCGACGGCCATCTCCTGCCACAGCTCCGGCCGGGTCCACTCGTAGCCGTTGGTCCGGGGTCCCGACCAGCCGTCGAGGCCGAAGCCCGCATGGGGGTTGAACGCGCAGAACCACATCAGGTGCATTCTCGTCATCGCCGCGCTCGCCCTCCGGCCCTTCGAGGTGACGGCAGGTACGCCGGTGATACGGCCTTCAACCGAAGCATGTCAAGTCGCCCGATCGGTCGGCGGCGTCGCGAGACGCGATCCTGTGGCATACTCTGGCGCCACGGAGGTGCTCATGGAGTACTACGACCTCGGCTCCTATGCTCGCCAGATCACCACCACCGCGCCCGAGGCTCAGCTCTGGTTCGACCGCGGCCTCAACTGGCTCTACGGCTTCAACCACGCCGAGGCCATCGCCTGCTTCCAGAAGGCGCTGGAGCACGATCCCGGCTGCGCCATGGCCTACTGGGGCATTTCCTACGCGGCCGGGCCGAACTACAACTTGCCCTGGCACCTCTACGACCCGGCCGGCAAGGCCGCCGCCCTCGCGGCGGCCTACGACGCGATGCAGGGCGCGCTGGCCCGCGTGGAGCGCGCGAGCCCGGTCGAGCAGGCCCTGATCCGCGCCCTGCCCGCGCGCTATCCCCAGCGAGAGCCCATCGAGGACCAGGCGCCCTGGGACGCCGCCTATGCGGACGCCATGCGCCGCGTCTTCCATGCACACCGCGACGACCTCGAGGTGCGCGAGGTCTTCGTCGAGGCGATCCTGAACGTGACGCCCTGGAAGATGTGGGACCTCAAGACCGGCGGCGTCGCCGAGGGCGCGGGCACGCGGGAGGCGATGGACGTGCTGGAGAGCGCCTTCCGCGACTTCCCCGCCGCCTGGGACCACCCGGGACTGCTCCATCTGTACGTCCACCTGATGGAGATGTCGCCGTTTCCGCAGCGGGCCCTGCGGGCCGGAGACCGGCTGCGCGACCTGGTGCCCGACGCCGGTCACCTCATCCACATGCCGACGCACATCGACGTGCTCTGCGGCCACTACCGCGATGTGCTGGTCTACAACCACAAGGCCATCGTGGCCGACCGGAAGTTCCTGGCCCGCGAGGGTGCGCTCAACGTCTA